>WGED01000198.1 GCA_015492915.1 Cyclobacteriaceae bacterium | reverse complement strand
CAACCGCTTTTTTTGGCGAGGGAAATTATTTGTCCAATGCTCAGATACGTTTCGACGATGGACTTTCCCTCAAGCATAAAAGCCTCGTCACACTCTTGGAAATACTCCGAATTTTTATCAGCCTGAGCGTAGATGCCCACCGTCCTTATGCCAAGTTTTTTTGCTGTTGAAGCAATTCTTTTGGCAATTTCTCCACGATTTGCGATCAGTATTTTACGAATGTCTGGCATAATCGAATGACTAAGCTTTCCAGTTTGGTTTTCTCTTTTCCAGAAAGGCGTTCATCCCTTCCTGTGCTTCATCGGATTTTCTGATCTCGGCGATCATTTTGGCTGTATAAGGCCTCGATTCTTCATAGGTCTGCTCATTCACGATATTATAGATCAATTCTTTGCATCGGACAAGCGCCTGCGGGCCGGCTCCCTTCAATTGCCTGATCAATCGTTCGAGTTTTTCATCAAACTCATCCTGCGAATATATCTCATTGATCAGCCCGTAGGTGAGTGCCTCGTTTTCGTCGATTCTTTTGCCCGTAAGCATCAGGTAGCGCGTCCTGGACTCACCAATGCGCTTCAGAATGAATGGTGCAATACATGCGGGCACAAGCCCGATCCTCACTTCACTCAGTGAAAATTTAGTATCGGGCACTGCGATGGCTACATCGCATGCTGCCACGAGGCCGTTGGCGCCACCGATCGCTGCTCCCTGAACGATGCCAACAGTTACTTTCGGGGAGGAGTAAATGGCATGAAAACAATCTGATAACCGCATGCTTTCATGATAGTTGAGCTCCAGTGATTCCTGCAAGGCTGATTTCATCCACTGCAAGTCGGCCCCTGCACAAAACACATTGCCCCTGCCCCGCAAAAGAATAATGCGGATATCCGGCTTATTGGCCAGAAGGCCATAACTTTCAATAAGCTCTTCGAGCATTTCGATGTTAAAAGCATTTCTCTTCTCCGGCCTGTTTAGCCAGATGGTTGCCACCTGATCTTTTGATTCGATCTGTATTGTTTTGAAATCGTACATTTTGGGTGTTCACGTTTTTACATCCTGAAAACCCCGAAAGAGGGTTTCCCATATTTCCTGTTCAGCGACATGGCGATGCCCATCGCTACTACCTTTCTCGTGTCTGCCGGGTCAATGATACCATCGTCCCACAACCGTGCGGTGCTGTAAATCGCAGCGCCTTCCTTTTCATATTTTTCAATCACCGGTCGTTTAAGCTCCATTACCTTCGGATCATCGTCCGGAAGATTTTCATATTTTATCTGCGCCAGTACTTTAGCTGCCTGTTCGCCACCCATTACTGATATCTTGGCATTGGGCCACATAAATAATAGGTTAGGATCAAATGCCCGTCCCGCCATGGCATAGTTGCCTGCACCAAATGAGCCGCCGATGATAACAGTAATTTTTGGCACACTCGCATTGGCCACGGCGTGCACCAGTTTGGCGCCATCCCTTGCAATCCCCTGGTGTTCATATTTCTTTCCGACGATAAATCCGGTGATATTTTGCAGGAAGAGGATCGGGATCTTTCGCTGGCAGCACAACTGGATAAAATGTGCTCCCTTTAATGAAGATTCTGAAAACAACACACCTTTATTGGCCAGGATCCCGACAGGATATCCCATGATATGCGCAAAGCCGGTAATGAGTGTCGGTGCATAGTTTTTTTTGAATTCGTGAAAATAGCTGCCGTCAACGATCCGGGCGATGATCTCCCTGGCATCAATGCTCTTTCGCAGATTGACAGGCGCCAGACCATATAGCTCCTCAGCGCTGTAAGCCGGCTCTTCTATGGGAATCCGGTCAATTTTTTGCCTGTCTGGTGTATAGGTGCTCAGAATATCGCGACATATCCGAAGGGCTTCACCCTCATCTTCGGCAAGATGGTCCGCCACGCCGGATTCCGAAGTGTGTACCAGGGCTCCGCCCAATTCCTCAGCAGTGATCGTTTCACCGGTGGCGGCTTTCACCAGTGGCGGCCCACCGATAAATATAGTTCCCTGGTTTTTGACGATGATCGTTTCATCAGACATAGCAGGAATATAGGCGCCACCCGCCGTGCACGACCCCATCACCACGGAAATCTGAGGTACCTGCATGGCCGAAAGTTTGGCCTGGTTATAAAAGAGCCGCCCGAAATGAAATCTGTCAGGAAACACTTTCGCCTGCTCCGGCAAAAAGACGCCTCCGGAATCTACGAGATAAACACAGGGTAATTTATTTTGAAGCGCTATTTCCTGGGCCCTGATATGCTTTTTTATTCCTTCCTCAATATAAGTGCCCCCTTTTACGGTGGCATCATTGGCGATGATCACTGTTTCCTTGCCATGGATAACCCCGATTCCTGTTACCACACCTGCAGAGGGGAAGTTATTATCATACATCCCGTAGGCAGCGAGGGTCGAAAGTTCCAGAAAGGGAGTTTTTTCATCGATTAAAAGATCGATACGCTCACGCGCCAGCAATTTTCCTTTTGCTTTGTGCTTTTTTACGGCATCCGCACGCAGCCCATGGATAACTTCTTTAAGTTTTTCATGGTATGCGTCTCGGATTTCCAGGAAATTCTCCTTGTTCTGCACGAATTCCCCGGAAGTGGTGTCTATGTTTGAGACGATTCTCTTCAAGGTGTTTTAGGCTTTGCCTAAATATACATTTTTTTG
>WGED01000197.1 GCA_015492915.1 Cyclobacteriaceae bacterium | reverse complement strand
GCTCTCATCACGTCAATGATTACAAGTGGCAGCTCGGTCATGACTGCGAGACCGATTGCTTCAATCTTGAGCGAAAGCCCCGGGCCCGAAGTTGTGGTAGCTGCCAGGTTGCCGCCGTAGGATGCACCGATAGCACTTGTGATACCACCTATTTCATCTTCTGCCTGCAGGTGACGAACGCCATATTTTTTATACCCTGATAAATATTGCAGAATATCTGTAGCAGGCGTAATGGGATAGCTGCCGAGGAACAATGGTAAATTGGCCTTTTTTGCAGCTACTACCAATCCGATGGCCACGGCATGGTTGCCTGAAATATTTCGATAAGTACCTTTTTTAAATTTTGCTGGCCGAAGCGTGTATTGTCTTTCAAACGCCTCACTGTTTGCAGCGTAATTCCATCCGAGGTTCAGAACGCGCAGATTGGCTTCGAGCACATCGGGTTTATTTTTAAATCTGCTCTTAAGCCAGTTTACGGTGCTGTCCATAGGCCTGTTAAAGAGCCAGTAAAGCAACCCGAGGGCGAAGAAATTCTTTGATTTTTTGACCACTTTAGGAGATATCCCTGACCCTTTCAATTCCTCTTTAATGATGGACTCCATATCCAGAGAAATGACTTTGTAATCGCTCAGGGATCCGTCTTCAAGCGGATTGGTTTCGTATTTTGCCAGCTTCAGGTTTCTCTTTTCAAAGCCGGGGGTGTTGGCAATGATCAGGCCGCCTTTTTTTACACTGCTCAGGTTTACTTTGAGCGAGGAGGCATTCATGGCTACGAGCACGTCGATCTCATCTCCGTGTGTGTACACATCGTGCGACCCAAGCTTGATCTGGAATGCACTTACACCGTACAATGTGCCCTCCGGGGCCCTGATCTCCGACGGGAAATCGGGAAATGTGTTGACATCCACTCCCGAGCTGGCTGAGGCAGTGGAAAACTGCTTTCCCGCCAGTTGCATACCGTCGCCGGAATCACCGGCAAACCTCACGGTAATTTCATCCACATAAATTATTTCTTTATCCATAAGAATGATGTTTAAATCGCATGAGCCGGGCCCGCCTGCACATATTCAGTTCACCCCCTCATGCTTGTTTCAAGTTGTATGATTTTTTGATTAATAATTTTCCTCGCAGAATTCATTCAAATTTTTTCTGGAAAGAGGTGCCGCAGGACGACACCTCATAAAAAAATTATAATTGATATTTTGTTATCGCTTTCATGTATTGAGCACGCTCGAAAGAACCCGGATTGGTGGTCTTTTTCTGACTCATGCTGCCCTGCAACTCAGTCACAGAACTATAATCATTCTCCCGCATCCATTGCTTCATGTGATCTTCGATATTTTTCACATGATTGATACCGTGCTTTAATAATGCCGAACACAACATGGTGACATTGGCCCCGACCAGCAACATCTTTATTACGTCGGTTCCTGTATGAATGCCACTCGTAGCGGCAAGGTCTGCTTTAATTCTGTCACGCAAAATAGCTATCCATCTCATAGGCAGCCTCATGGCGCTCGATTGACTGAGCATCAGGTTCGGAGTTACTTCAAACTCTTCCAAATCGATGTCGGGTTGATAGAACCTGTTGAAAAGCACAAGTGCATCTGCACCTGTATCATCAAATTGTTTGGCCATATTGGCAAAGTTTGAAAAGTACGGGCTCAACTTCAGTGCAACCGGTATTTTCACCACACTCTTCACCGCCTTGAGAATCTCCACATATTGTTTTTCTACTTCCGAGCCAGGCAGATCAATGTCTGTCTGGATGAAATAGATGTTGAGCTCTATGGCATCGGCTCCGGCCTGTTCCATCTCTTTGGCGTATTGTGTCCAACCGCCAAGGGTACTTCCGTTGAGGCTCGCAATGATAGGAATATCGACAGCGGCTTTGGCCTTACGGATATGATCCAGGTAAAGTTCAGGCCCCAGTTTGTAATCCTCAACCTCGGGGAAATACGATAACGATTCGGCAAATGATTCTGTGCCCTGCGTGGTATGATAA
>WGED01000196.1 GCA_015492915.1 Cyclobacteriaceae bacterium | reverse complement strand
AGCATCATGCCCGTCAGAAATTCCGTCATTCCCATGAGATAGGAGGCAATGTTGAGCGGTCCGCGCGAGACGGAAAAGCGTATGATATGTCCCGCATCCTCTATTCGGGTTCTGAATCTCAAAAGGCGGTTGGTCATGAACGGCGCTAAACCATCCGTATCAGGATTGGGTTTTGTCAGTTTGTCAATGTCTGCGGGAGCATGGATGCTCTTGTGCACATGGGGAAATTCATTTTTGGGAAAAGTGCACCGCGCGCCGAAGGCCGAGGGCTCGCTGCACATGCCGTACTCGGCCCAGAATCCGGGTAGGAACATGATATCCGGAAACGTTTCAATGGCCTTCATATTGGCATTGAACCACAGCTCGTCACTCACGAAATAGTCCAGAATATCGATGCCGTACCAGTTGGGCAGCCAGGGGCTGTCAATGATAAACCCCACAGGCAGCGGCGACAACATTTCACCGTCAATAATCGCCTTCAGGTCATGCCATTGCTTATCTGTCATTGGAATTTATTTGATGTTCAGTAGCTGCAATATAAAAAAACACTTGCGGTCGCAATGTAATAAATCCCTGTGACAAACATGGGATGGTGCTTGCCCGCGCAAATCATAACCGCAGAAGCTATTCAGCATGAAAAAATCATCATTTTCCCATGGTTTCTGGCGTCAGAGCTCCACAGGCTCGAACATCATATTCATGGCAAACTCAAGCGTGAAATCGTCGTGATCAGACAGTTCGATATAACGGGCGCGCTTCACCACATCAGCCACTACCTCCTCAAACTGCACCGATTTCACGGCCAGCACAGCCCCTGTGCCCGATGTGTTGCCAAGGGGGATGATCTTTTCCCCGGCTTCCGGCGAAATAAGTCCAATTCTCATGGCGCTGACCGGATTGATGTAGTTGCCGAACCCTCCTGCCAAAAATACTTTGCCTATATCGTCAAAAGTCAGCCCTGTTTCTTTGAGCAAAATGTTGACCCCCGCAGCAATGGCCGCCTTGGCTAGTTGCACTTCGCGTATGTCCTGCTGTGTGATGACAATGGCCTTGCCGTGTGCCGTATCTGCTGCCGGCGCCACTACAAAATCTTCCTGCATCAGCCCTTCATCATCGATCAGGTCGTTGTCCAGCATCCATGCTACTATGTCGATAAGCCCTGAGCCGCAGATGCCTACGGGTTTCGCATCGCCGATCACTTTGTAGGAGCTGCCATAAAATTCAGATATCGCCCCTTCGGCAGCGCCCATGCCGCACGATATCCGGGCGCCCTCGAGTGCAGGCCCTGCTGCCGTGGCACAGCAGGTGATGCCCTCCCTAGTCACCACAGCCAGCTCGCCATTGGTGCCGAGATCCATGAAAAGGTAGTTGCCGGCGGCTTCCTCCGGCCTTATCGACGCGATGCCCGACACAATATCAGCCCCCACATAGGCCGATATCGAAGGTAAGGTCTTCACCTCGCACACTTCATTTGCATGAAGTTTCAGGTCTTTTCCCTTCAATACCTGAGCATCGGTAAATGCAGGGGTAAACGGCGCGAGCGCTATGGATAACGGATCGACTCCCAGCAGCAGGTGCAGCATGGTGGTATTGCCGGAGACAATGAATTTGACGATCTCGTCTTTGGTAATGCCCGCGGCCTCAACAAAATGCTCCAGTTGCTCATTGATGGTTTCCAGTACCGCCTTTTGAAGGTCATCCAGACCACCTTCCTTTTCCGATGCATGGCTTATCCTCGATATCACATCGCCGCCAAACTGCCCCTGCGGGTTGAGTACGGCCTTCGTTTCGATTACCGAACCGGTGATCAGATTCATCAGGTAAAATACCATGGTGGTGGTACCGAGATCGAGCGCGATGCCGTGCGGCAGATAGGAAAGCATCATTGCCGGCCCCGGGTTGAACGGGACATTGCGGGTGTACTCATGCTGCTCGACGAGAATTTTAGCCTCTTTTTCATCAGGCAGCACGATATCCAGCGGCTCCGTGACATAGTGCAGGCATGATGCGATGGCGCCCTCGCCCTTTTGCCAAACGGTACATTTACCGCACGTTCCGTTCCCGCCACAGGGAGCATAGATCTTAAATCCGTTATCCCTTAAAATCTGAAGTAAAAATACATCCCCTTCCGTGGCAATGGTTTTTTCCAGTCCGTTATGATGAACCTTGATTTGGATCATCTTACCGTTATGTTTAGTCTCTTTCATAAAATCAGATTGTAAAAATTGCTGTTTTCTCATGATGCCGCCATGAAAATCAGTATAAAAACCCAAACAGCCAAAGCGGGATATTATCCTGAATGCCAGTTTCGATATTGTCCTTAACTATATATGCCCTATCCATGCCTGCAATCTGCTTACGTGTCTTACTCTTCCCGCCAATTTCAAAGGAAACTGTGTTGTCCACGATGAAATCTCCTGATTTCGTGTAATTGACATTATGACGTACGGCCAGTTGATTGATAAAAAACGACTCCCTAATGCTTCCCCGGTTGGCGTCAATGCCGGTAAAAACATGAAAGAGATTTGGGTGATGTAAATAAATCTTTTCCGGCTTGTTCAGGAGTGCATTACCCTTGACATTACTGAATAACTGAATGATGATATCGGCCCGTTGGAGATAATTGAAAAAAACTTTTAACGTATTCCTGTTTACACTCAGTTTTTCGGAAAGCCTGCTCAGGTTGGGCTTGAATGGAACCGATCCCGCAATGATAAACAACAGTTGCTTTATTTTCTCAACACTTGAATGTGTGATCTCCGTGACATTGGGCAAATCCACCTCAAGGGTCAAATTCAATATATTTCGCAATTTCAAAAGATAGGTTTCCGTGTCCTCCAGGAAAAAGGGGTAATAACCATATTCCAGATATTCACTGAATTTTTTTAACGGTAAAATTTTGTCACGAACGCCGGCCGCTATACGGCGATGATCTGAGAGTATCTCCTCCAGTTTATAAATTCCGAAGTCTGTTTTCTCTGTCACATTTATAAACTCCCGGAATGAAAGCCCCTGCATTTTGTACATGATAGTTCGCCTTGAAAGATCCGCTTTGCCTTTTTCAATCTCGAGGATGGAAGAACCTGTAAAAACCGTCTTCAGCTCAGGATAGCGATCATAAATCAGTTTCAATTCCTGAGACCAGTTTTTATAGAAATGTATCTCGTCAATGAACAAATACATTCCCCCGTACTTGACAAACTCATCCACAAAATCCAATAACCGGTTATCCGAAAAGTACAAATCATCCATCGTAATGTAAACGGCCTTTTCCTTTAAACGGTGTGTCCTCAGAAACTGCAGCAACAAGGTAGTTTTCCCTACGCCTCTGCTTCCCACAATGCCGGTAAGTCTGTGTTTCAGGTCTATTCTGTCGATGAAGTTCCGGATAAAATCAATATTTACCCTGTCTATCTGTCTATCGGAAAATTCAAAAAGTTCTTTCATGACAAAATGGCTCGTTGATTGTTCAAAATTATAACTATTTTGGACAATCCATAGACCAGAATGAAAATTTATCAAGTTTTTGATAAAAAATTGCTGGCTTCGGAACCCTGTCTCGTTGTGCCGTTACCAAAACCGTTATAAACCCTTCCTAACCAATATGCTGCCGGCAGGGATACATTCAGAAAATCATTAATAAATCATGGGCCATTCACAATGAAGTCATTCAATAGCCTGCTCAGCCTGCCAGCTCATTCAAAAATTGCACGGCTCCCTGCGGATCGGGAGAATAATGGTCAGCGCCTATCTTTTTCCTGAAATCCTCATTGACAGGGGCGCCTCCAACGAGCACGGCCGTATTGTTGACTGCGTTTTTTACCTCCGACACGATAGACTCCATATTTACCATGGTGGTGGTGAGCAATGCCGAAAGGCCGATCGCAGAGCCTGGATGCTCTTTCAGCGCTGCGATAAATTTTTCGGCAGACACATCGACGCCCAGGTCAATGACTTCCCAACCGGCGCCCTCCACCATCATGGCGACGAGATTTTTGCCTATGTCATGCAAATCGCCCGCTACGGTACCGATGATAAAGGTGCCCTTTCGCTGTACTTCACCCGACTGGAAATACGGCTTCAGATGCTCCATGCCTGCACTCATCGCTTTGGCCGACATCAGCATTTGGGGCACGAAAACCTTGTTTTCCGAAAATTTCTTGCCTACCCTGTCCATGCCGACCACCATGCCTTCGTTGAGAATGGTCTCGGGGTCAATACCCTCATCGAGCGCTTTTCTGGTGAGTTCATCGGCGCCTTCCTGCCCTTTCATGTTTGGCGGGTAAGGAGATGCCTTGTTTATTTTTCCGAATTCAACACAATAGGCGATTTGTTCTATAATGTCACTCATGATTTTGTTTATTTAGCGTTAACTGTTCAACTATTTATAATACTTTCAATAATAAAATCCGCTATCCTGGTTTTGTCATAATTTTTGCCTGTTCGACATCGCTTAATCTTCGTT
>WGED01000195.1 GCA_015492915.1 Cyclobacteriaceae bacterium | reverse complement strand
TCCCTGAAGATTGAAAATGGTGCGTTTTTCATGGACCGATCACATTCGGTTTTAAAATATCACCCCGTGGCATTGATTCTTTCCTATCTTTGGGTTTTAAAAAATGATGAAAATCTCATGAAATTTTTACTCACACTTTCCCTGGGCATTTTTTCGGTTTCATGGCTCTATGCCCAACATCCATCGGGAGAACTGATATTTCCGCTTCAGGAAAAACATGTGCACGCAAGCAGCATCGTTGAGTTGCCCGGCGGCGATTTGCTGGTATGCTGGTTCGAAGGCAGCGGCGAACGCACGGCCAACGACGTGGTGATCAAAGGCGCCAGGTTGAAAAAGGGCCAAAAGTCATGGAGTGAGTCCTTTCTGATGGCCGACACACCGGGCCAGCCCGACTGCAACCCCGTGATGTTTCTGAACAGGGAAAATAAGCTTTTTCTCATATGGATCGTCGTGCGGGCCAACCGCTGGGAAAACTCCCTGCTGAAAGTGAAAACCTCCACACACTACGGCGGCGACGGTGCTCCGTCGTGGGACTGGCAGGATGTGCTGCTGCTGAAGCCCGGCGATGAGTTTGCCGTGCGGGTAAAGGATCAATTTGAAAAGTACGGACGGCAGGATCTGGCCTGGGCCGAATATGCATTACCTTATGAGGAATTGCTGATCAAGGCGGCGCAGGATCCCAAAAAGCGGGAGACAGGCTGGATGACGCGCACCCACCCGTTCATCACGGACGACGGTACCATCATGCTGCCGCTCTATTCCGACGGCTTCAATTTTGGCCTTGTCGCCATATCTGCCGACGGCGGAAAGACATGGAAAAACAGCCTTCCGATCATAGGCCGTGGCGTGAACCAACCCGGCCTCATCATGAAGGAGGACGGTACCATGATGGCCTATATGCGCGACGACGGCGATGAGCCCGCCAGGATACTTGTCAGCCGCTCGGAAGACGGCGGTCATTCATGGACTTACGCCGAAAAATCGAACCTCCCCAACCCCGGCGCCAGCATCGAGGTGCTGAAGCTGAAAAGCAGCAACTGGCTGCTCGTGTACAACGACACAGATGACGGGCGGTACAGCCTGGCCGTGGCGCTGTCGGACGATGAGGGGCAGACATGGAGATGGAAGAAAAAGCTGGAGTACAGAGAGGGCGTGGGCTTCTCCTATCCCTCTGTCATCCAGGCACAGGACGGTACCATTCATGTCACCTACTCATACCATTTGTCGGATCATGAGAAATCTATTAAGCATGTCAGTTTTGCAGAAGAGTGGATCAAAACCAATAAGAAATGAAACGAAGAAAATTCATAAAAACAACCACAGGCGGGGCATTGCTGGCAGCCGTGCCGGATGGCATTTTTTCTAATTCTTTTCTGCGCCAGGATGAAGATAAAAACATCGAAAAGGTGCACCTGCTCTTTAAGACCCATCTTGATATCGGCTTCACCGACCTTGCTGCTAATGTCATCGATAAATATATTCATAAATTCATGCCCATGGCCATCAGCCTCGCCAGGACATCGCGCCTGGAAGGTGACAGCCGTTTCGTGTGGACCACCGGTTCATGGCTTATCTGGCAATTCCTCGAAAGAGCGGATAAAAATGCCCGGAAATCCATGGAGGAGGCCATCGCCGCCGGTGACGTAGTGTGGCACGGGCTGCCCTTTACCACCCACACCGAATTGCTCTCACCCCCCATGCTGAAGGCAGGGATGAACATTGCCAAAATCCTCGACAAACGGTTCGGCAGAACGACCATCGCGGGCAAGATGACCGACGTACCGGGCCACACCCGCTCGCTTGTGCCCGTGATGCGGGAGGAAGGGCTGATATTTTTGCACATTGGCGTCAACCCCGCGAGCGCCGTGCCCGATGTGCCGGGAATATTTCGCTGGCGGACACCCGTCGGGGAGGAGATCATGGTGATGTATCAGGGCGATTACGGCGGCATCATGGTGTTGCCCGACGGCAAAACAGCCGTTTCCATCGTTTTCACGGGCGACAACCACGGACCGCAGAGTGCAGAGGAGGTGCATAGAGTTTACAAAAAGCTGCGCAGGCAATTTCCAAACGCGGCCATCACCCCCTCCGACCTCAATGCTGTGGCGCGTGATCTGGCAAAGATGAAAGACCGGTTGCCTGTGGTGACGCAGGAGATCGGCGATTCGTGGATACACGGCGCGGGTTCCGACCCCCGGAAGATCGTGCGCTTTCGTGAGCTCATGAAATTAAGGCAAAAATTCATAGAAGAAGGATCGCTGAAGGCGGGCAGCCCGGAGGACATGGCTTTTGCCATTCCGCTGGCGATGGTGGCCGAGCACACCTGGGGCCTGGATGTGAAATCGCACCTCAGGTCATGGGATATCTATGCCCCGGACAAGTTTGAAGCGGCACGTCCCACAGCGCCTTTTCAGAAAATGGAAAAGTCGTGGAACGAGAAAAGGGCCTATATCCGGGACGCCATAAATGCCCTGCCGGAACAACTGAAAACAAGGGCCGCCCAAAGCCTGCAAGGTTTGCAGCCGCAAAAAACAACCCTTTCTTCATGGAAAAAGACCGATCTTTCTGCGCCAATGGATTTCAACAAATTCAGGATTGCTTTCGATCCGGCCACGGGAGCCGTTGTTTCGCTGACGGATAAGGGTACGGGTCGCCAATGGTCGTCCGTACAGCAGCCGCTGGCGCTGATGGCTTATCAGACATTCGACCAGTCGGATTACGAGCGCTTTTTCGATCAGTATTTCAGGGTCAGCCCTCAATGGGCGCTGGATGATTTCGGCAAACACGGCCTCGAAAATACTCCTGCGGAAAGCAGGACATGGTTGCCGCAGGTCACGGGAGCATATAGGAAGGAAGATGCGCATGGGAAATCGGTCATTTTGCAGCTTGCCTTTACAAAGGAGGGCGGCGGGCGTCCTTACGGCAGTCCGGCGATGACAGAGGTGCGGTTCGATTTTCCCGAATCAGCCGCTGAGATGGGCATCACGCTGAACTGGTTTGGCAAAAAAGCTAACCGGTTGCCGGAAGCCTTGTGGTTCTCCTTTGTGCCGGAGCTGCGGCAAAATGAGCACTGGCTCATGGACAAGAGCGGCTTGCCTGTCGATCCGCGCGATGTGGTGCGGAACGGCGGCATGAAGATGCACGGCGTGCAGTCGGGCGTGTGGCTGAAAGGCGAAAATGCCCTGAAAATCATGACCGAAGATGCCCCGATGGTATCACCCGCCGGCCGCAACCTGCTGAATTTCGACAACAATATTCCCAATCCGCAGGTAGGTATGCACTTCTGCCTGTACAACAATGTATGGGGCACCAACTTCACCATGTGGTTTGAAGATGATATGAAATTCAGGTTCAGGATGAAGTTCGGATGATCCCAAAATTCTCACCAGGGTTTCGTAATGAGAGGTTAAAGTACAACTTGTCCCGCCAGGGCGGGAAGAAAATCAGCACGTTTGATGAGGAGGCATAATGCACTAATATGGTGACGAATCAAACGTGAGTAAAAGTCTGATTTTGAAGTAATTTAAGCTCGGAATAGAAAGGTTATTGAGAATTTTGGGTTTAATTCATGCCATGCCACGAAGGTGCAGGTGCCATCCAACTTCCCCTTTCGTTGGTTCGGATGTTCAACTGTTCTGCTGTTCTCTTGTTCGGGAAGAAACAATTAGTCTGTCGTGATTTTGCCATGAAAAATCATCGTTTTTTCATAGCCTGCACAACCCCTTCCCCCTCAAGGCGCAACCCAATACGCGCAAGCTCCCCGCAGGGAACAAAAGGGCGCGCAATGAGCAATCATCATTTTTCCATCACCGTCAGCAAATGCCACAATACCACGCCAATCGAAACAGACACATTGAGTGAGTGCTTGGCGCCGAACTGCGGTATTTCGATCACGTAATCGGACTTCTTCACTACGGCGTCCTGCACGCCTCTGATCTCATTGCCGAAGATCAGCGCCAGCTTTTCGCCATGAGAAATCGTGAATTTTTCAAGTGAAATGCTTTCGTCGGCCTGTTCCACACCGGCAATTTTGTAGCCCTGTTTTTTAAGCTTGTCGATGGCATCCATGGTTTCCGGCACATATTCCCATGTCACCGACTCCGTGGCGCCGAGAGCAGTCTTGTGGATCTCGCGGTGCGGTGGCGTGGCCGTGATGCCGCAGAGGATGATCTTCTCACACAAAAAGGCATCGGCCGTGCGGAAGGCAGAGCCCACATTGTGGCGGCTGCGCAAATTGTCGAGCACGAGGACGAATGGATTTTTGGCTATCTTTCTGATCTCTTCGGGGGTCAGGCGCCCGAGCTCATCGTTGCGCAGTTTTCTCATGGGAAAAAGGAAAAATTTAAGTGTTGATAAATTTTCAGGGCAAAAATAGAATAAATATCTTCGCAATTGGTAATAGCCCGGAACATCCGCCGGTCAAATTTTTCCGGCAATTGCCATGAACCCAACACGAATATCGGTCGGTGAGCATGTCCAAAACAAAGTCAGCAGCAAAGGAAACACCATTGATGAAGCAGTACAACACCATCAAGGCGCGCTATCCGGGCGCCCTGTTGCTGTTTCGCGTGGGTGACTTTTACGAGACCTTCGGCGAGGATGCCATCAAAGCCAGCAAAATCCTCGATATCGTGCTCACCAGACGATCAAACGGCGCCGCGGCCGACATAGAGCTGGCGGGCTTTCCACACCATGCGCTCGACACCTACCTGCCCAAACTCGTGAGGGCGGGAAACCGCGTGGCTATCTGTGACCAGCTTGAGGACCCCAAGATGGTGAAAGGCATTGTAAAGCGTGGCGTGACGGAGCTGGTGACGCCGGGGCTCTCCCTCAACGACAATGTGCTGGAGCGCAAGGCTAATAATTACCTCGCCTCCATACACCTCAACGGCGATGACTCGGGTGTAGCATTCCTCGATGTCTCGACCGGTGAATTTTACACCTCCGCAGGCACGCTCGATTACATCGACAACCTGCTGCAGAATTTCAATCCGTCGGAGGTCATATACTCCAAAGCCAAACGCCATGAATTTTCGGCATATTTCAAAGACAAATACAACACCTTCACACCCGACGACTGGGTGTATGCCTATGACTATGCCTATGAAAAACTGATCAACCACTTCGGCACCACCACACTCAAGGGCTTTGGCATTGAAAACCTGCCGTCGGGCATCATCGCAGCGGGGGCCATCCTCTACTATCTCGAAGAGACGGAGCATAAGGAAATCAAACACATCACTTCCATCTCGAGGATCGAGGAGGAGAAATATGTGTGGCTCGATAAGTTCACCATCCGCAACCTCGAGCTCATCTACCCGCAACAGGAAGGCGGTGTGCCACTCATCGACATCCTCGACAAGACCATCACGCCGATGGGTGGCAGGCTCATGAAAAAATGGCTTATTATGCCGCTGAAAGAGGAAAAGGCCATCAACGACCGCCTCGACATGGTAGAGGCTTTCTACAATGACGAACTGCTCCGGGATGAACTGGACTCCCTTCTCAAGCACATCGCAGACCTCGAAAGACTCATCGGCAAGGTAGCGGTGCGCCGCATCAACCCGCGTGAGATGATCCTGCTCAAGAGGTCATTACAGCAGATGGAACCGCTGAAGGAACTGCTGCAGAACACAGGCATCCCCCAGCTCGAACAACTGGCGGGCCGCATCAGCCCCTGCGAGTTTTTACTCAATAAAATAGAGACGGAACTCAAAGAGGATGCGCCCATCTCCGCCAGCCTGGGCAATCTGATCAAAGACGGTGTGAACGAAGAACTGGACGAGCTGCGTAAGATCGCCTATTCGGGCAAGGATTATCTGGTGCAAATTCAGCAGCGCGAAATACAGCGTACGGGCATCACTTCACTCAAGATCGCCTACAACAAGGTGTTCGGCTATTACCTCGAAGTGACCAATAGCCACAAGGACAAGGTGCCACCGGAATGGATCAGGAAGCAGACACTCGTGAATGCCGAACGCTATATCACCGAGGAACTGAAACAATATGAAGAAAAGATCCTCGGCGCCGAAGACAAGATCCATGTCATCGAGCAGCGGCTGTTCAATGAGCTGGTAGAGAGCGCCACAAACTTTGTCGGACTGATACAGCAGAATGCCCGCGCTATCGCCTCGCTCGACTGCTTGTTGTCCTTTGCCGGATTGGCTTACCGCCATAATTACGTAAAACCTAAAGTAAATGACAGCAAGATGCTCGACATTCGGGAGGGGCGCCATGCTGTGATCGAGCAGCAACTGCCTCCCGGCGATGAATACGTGCCCAACGATGTGTATCTCGACAATGAGACGCAGCAGATCATGATCATAACGGGGCCTAACATGGCAGGCAAATCAGCGCTGCTCAGGCAGACAGCCCTGATCGTACTGATGGCGCAGATCGGCTCGTTCGTGCCTGCCGCCAGGGCCTCGGTGGGCATTATCGACAAGGTATTCACGCGTGTCGGTGCCTCCGACAACCTCGCCCGGGGTGAATCGACCTTTATGGTGGAGATGACCGAGACAGCCAGCATCCTCAACAACCTGAGCGACCGCAGCCTCGTGCTCATGGACGAGATAGGACGCGGCACGAGCACCTACGACGGCATCTCCATCGCATGGTCTATCGTCGAATATCTGCACAACCACCCGAAACACAGGGCCAAGACCCTCTTCGCCACCCACTATCATGAACTCAACCAACTGAGTGATGATTTCCCCCGCATTAAAAACTTCAATGTTTCCGTAAAAGAGGCCGGCGACCAGATTATTTTTCTGCGCAAGCTGAAAGAGGGGGGCAGCGAGCACAGCTTCGGCATCCACGTGGCTCAGATGGCAGGCATGCCCAATCCCATCGTGATCCGCGCCAATGAGATCATGCACCACCTCGAGGAGGAAAAAATCAGTAAAAAGGCTACTGACAAGCTGGACAAAATGCCAAAGCAAAATTTCCAGCTCAGCCTGTTCGAGTCCGATCCGCGCATGGAGCGGGTGCGCGAACTGCTTGCAAAAATTGACGTCAATACCATCTCGCCTATCGAGGCGCTGCTCAAGATCAATGAGATGAAGGGCATTCTGAAGGGCGGCAGTTAAATCCACGTATCCTGCTTGCCACAATTCCTTTCCGATCTTAAATGGTTTCTAATTGGCATCTCTATGATTGAAGTCATAAGATGAATTATCAAACAGGTTAATATTTGTATTAAAGCCAATTAATCTTTTATCTCAGGGAATTTCATAAACTGTTCACATAAATCTTTTTAATTATGTTATCTAAAAAGCAAGCAAAAATATTTTTCCTTGGAGGAACGATTGTATTCATGCTGATATTCATCGGCATGTCGGTTCATTCGCTGACGGTAGGTATACCAGAACAAACAAATGCCAGCGAAATCAATGATCAAGTAAAGCTAGGCAAGCGTCTGTGGGACAGAAACAATTGTATGGGTTGTCATACGATTATGGGAGAGGGCGCCTATTATGCCCCCGAACTCACCCGTGTTTACTCAAGACGAGGAGAAACATATATCCAGGCCGTGCTTACAGCTCCGGAAGGATGGGGATTCAGAGGACGAAAGATGGTAAAGTATGATTTTACCGATGAAGAGGTTGCCGGGCTCATAGCATTTTTTAAGTGGATGGACAAAACCGACCTGAACGGTTTCCCGGCAGAACCGAGCTTACCTGTTTCATCCCGTTAATTTATCCTTGCATTTAAAATCACATTATCATGAAATATTCATCACAAAAAATTGCATATTACTTTTTTTCATTCAGCATGCTGCTGCTCGTGTTGCAGATAACTTACGGATTCATTATGGCCTTTGCCCATATGGGGTATGACGGACTGCACAGCATCATACCTTTCAATGCGGCTGTAACCATTCATAAAAATCTGTTGGTCGTATGGATTCTTTCCGGTTTTATGGGGGCTGCTTACTACATTATCCCCGATGAGGCGGATAACGAACTCTGGTCAGTGCCTTTGGCAAAATTACAATTCTGGAGCTTTGCCATCGTAGGTGTAGTGGCAGTAGCAGGTTTTCATGTAGGATGGTGGGAAGGCAGGAAATTTCTCGAAATCCCAAGACCACTCGACTTTCTTGTTGCGGGCAATGTAATTCTCTTTTTATTCATCATACTGATGACGTTGATTAAAGGCAAGCAGCAAACCACTACTTCATGGGTGCTTACCATGGGATTGGTTTTTGCGGCCTTATTATACCTTCCCGGCATGATCTATTTCGACAATTTATCGGTTGACTCGTTCTTCAGGTGGTGGGTCGTACATCTCTGGGTCGAAGGTGTATGGGAACTGATCATGGGCGGCATTCTTGCCTATCTGCTCATACGGCTCACGGGTGTTGACCGTGAGGTGATCGAAAAATGGCTTTATGTAGTGGTCGGGCTCACTTTCCTGTCGGGAATTTTGGGTACAGGACATCACTATTACTATACAGGCGGTCCGGATTACTGGCTGATGATCGGCGGTATTTTCTCGGCCATGGAGCCCCTGGCCTTTCTCGCCATGACAGTCTTCGCTGTACAGATGTACCGCAAGGGAAATAAAAAACACCCCAACAAACTCGCATTGTACTGGACGCTCAGCACTGCGATTGTTTCATTCCTCGGCGCCGGTCTGCTGGGATTGGCCCACACACTTCCCGGTGTCAACCTCTATACACACGGTACTTTGGTGACAGCCATGCACGGTCACCTTGCTTTCTGGGGCGCCTACGCTTCATTGGTGTTCGCCATTATAAGCTACTCGATGCCACTGATGAGCGGCAGAAATATTTTTGATAATAAAATAGGCCACCTGGCATTCTGGTGCTCAAACATTGGAATGGTTGCCATGACTGCCGCTTTCGCTGCTGCAGGCGTGGCACAGGTATATCTGGAAAGGATCGCCGGATTTGAGTTTATGGTAGTTGCCAATGAATTACACGCACATTTTTTTGTGCTGATTCTGGCGGCGACATTATTTACAACGGGTATAACCTTCTTCATTGTGAATTTCATCAAATTCGGAAAGCCGACCGATGAAGCGCTGCAAACAGAAGAGCAGTTTGAAGCGTTGAAAACCGCCTGATCAGTCAGGGCATAAAAAATATTTCACGGGTCGGCTCTCAGGGGCTGACCTGTTTTTTTAAAGATGGTCGTAAAAGAAAATATTATGGCCGGTATAGAAATTCAAACGAAACAATTGACACCGGAAAGGATTTATTAATACAACCCCCTATGGGTCATAGATATTTTCAACTCATCTGAACAAAGAATAAATGCTGATTGAGACAGAACCATATTATAAAGCAATAGGCCGTGAGGTAGAGGTATTTGAGCACGCTTTTGAAAACAAGCTGCCACTTCTGCTCAAAGGCCCCACGGGCACGGGGAAATCGAGATTTGTAGAGTACATGGCTTACCGGATGAAAAAGCCGTTAATTACTGTTGCCTGCCACGAAGAAACCTCTGCAACCGACCTGCTGGGAAGATATATCATAAAAGGCACCGAAACGGTATGGAAAGACGGGCCGCTGACCAAAGCGGTAAAAGAAGGCGCCATCATTTATCTGGATGAAATCGCAGAGGCAAGGCCTGATGTGATTGTGGCCATCCACCCCCTGACGGACTTCAGGAGGTCGCTGTATCTCGACAAACTGGGCACAGAAGTGCTGGCCGATGACAATTTTATGTTTGTGGCTTCTTTCAATCCCGGCTACCAGAAGGGATTTAAAGAGCTTAAACCATCCACCCGCCAGCGGTTTGTCTCCATGTCATTCGATTATCCCAATTCTAAAATCGAGGCTGAAATTATTGTTGCCGAAACGGGAGTGGATGAAAAAGATGCTAAAAAGCTGGTGAAGATCGGAAATAAAATAAGAAATCTAACCGAAATGGGACTGGCAGAGACCGTCTCGACCCGCCTGCTAGTCGACGCCGGAAAACTCATACACAGTGGTTTGAGCAAACGACTCGCGGTAGATGTCGCTATAGTAGAGCCCCTGACGGATGATTCCGATTCGCTGACTGCGTTGAAAGAGATGACAAGTATGATGATCTGATCATTTTGATGCGGCATTATGGAACTCGATCAACTTTTATTTAAAAAAATATTCGATTACTTCAGTAAGAAAGGAAAAACGGGGATAGAAAATGAGGCCCACGCCGTATCGCTTGAAGCAGTGAGTTCCGGATTTATTATTCTCGCAAGGGCTCTGTGCGGCG
>WGED01000194.1 GCA_015492915.1 Cyclobacteriaceae bacterium | reverse complement strand
GGCAAGAATGTGGTTTGCGCTGTAACAATGCTTTTAGGGTCTTCCGAGATATAAACTTCTCGATGAAAAAGCGTATGTGATTCGATGCTTACGAGTCCTGAAGCATACATTTCGCGCAATTCCGGCCAGGTGCACAACGTCCTGTCTTCTGAATCCAATTCCCGTATTTCTTCTATTTTGGCCCTGTTTGACCAGACATCCTCCAAATTTTTGCGGCATTTATCCGCTTCTAACGTCCTTCCGGGAATGACAAACAGGGTTGCGCGCATGTTATATTTTTTCAACAATGGAAAGGCAAATCGCCAAAAGCTTGACCGGGCGTCATCGACCGTTAGCAGAACCGAGCGCCTGGAAACCGACCTTAAACCGGCAATGCACTGGTAAAACTGATCAATAGAAAGCGTCTGATAGCCATTGGCCTGCAAATACTGCAATTGGGGCTCAAACCAGTCCGGGGAAATCGAATGGTATACAAACACCGGGACCTGGTCTTCCGTGAGCGAGGCATGGCGGTGGAAGACAAACTCCGGATAAGCGTACAGTGCCGATCTCAGTTCGTGAACCAGTTGATTGGCAACAGAAAACTGCATAGGATGCTCAGGGAATAAAAATTTTCACTATTTTCCAGTACAGATTAAAAAAGATACTGATCATGCCAACGGATACCCTCAGCATGGCATTGTTTTGCAGCACCGAGGGAGCCACGTAGATATGCCCGCTATAGAGCACATTTTTATCTGAAACTTTCCGCAGCTTTTGGATTTTTTTGCGCTTCTTAAGAATCAGGGGCAGATTTTTCAATACCAGCAGATTTCCCTTTATATATAAATGAGGCATTTTTTTGGCCGTCATAAAGGCAAATTGCATTAATTCATATAAAACAAATGCCGGAAGCAACAGCACCAGGGTAACAATCGAATAATGGGTCAATATAAACAACCACCGGTTGTAAATTTGGCCGACCGCACGGTAATGCCTTAATTTTCCGAACGGCTTTTCTTCATGCAGGGCATAAGCGCTCGGGACAAACAGGCATTTATATCCGGCACGGAGGAGGCGTTGATAAAATTCACCGTCATCACCCCATCCCATCAGATAATCTTCATCATAGCCCCCCACTTCCAGAGCCTTTTCTCGATCCAACAAAACAATTCCGCCGCCGCTGTTGGAAGTAATTTTTAATTGACGGGGATCCAGCTTTTTGCCCCGGAGCTCGCCGATTGCGGCACCAATGAAGTGCACCTTGGTATCGGCCGTGTAGACGTATTCCGGCCGGTCCATATTCATTAACCGCGGAGTACAGGTGGCTATGCTTTCATCGCTTTTCATGACCCGGAGCAATTCAGCGAGACATTTTTTATCAAAAATAATATCGTTATCGGTAATCAACACCCACTTTGAATCAACAAGCTGCAAGGCTTTATTTCGCATGACGTTCAGTTTGCCGATATTTTTCGGTTCCCGCTGGATGATAACCTCGGGGAACGTTTTACTAACCAGGTCCGGACTGCCATCTGTGGATCCATCGTCCACCATGTATACGCGGACCTGAACATCTTCCATTTCGTAGATCGATCGGATTGTGTCCAGAACTGTTCTTTTCCCATTGTAGTTAATTACGACAACCGGTATCGTCTCCATAGGAGTTCATCCTCAGGTTTTTATACGTGTCCATTGCCGCCTGTTGGAAGAAGTGGTTCATTTTCGCTCCGGGAGGAACACAGCCATGGGGATGGTGGAGCGTGGCAATGGTTCAAATCGGCCTGAATCTCGCTACCGCCCGACGCAAACGTAAGTAAACCCTTTTTCTTTCATCTTCTCGGGTTCATAGATGTTGCGCAAATCAATCACTACCGGGGCTTTCATCAGGGCTTTTAGCTTATCCAGATCCAGGCTGCGGAATTGGTTCCATTCGGTAATAAACACCAGGGCATCCACATCCTTTGCAGCTTCGTAGGTATCTTTTACATATTCCACATCCGGCAGATGCTTCCTGGCCTCCTCCATGGCCACCGGATCAAAGGCCTTCACCCTGGCGCCTTCTTTTTGCAAACCACGGATGATATCAATGGATGGCGCTTCTCGCATGTCGTCTGTATTGGGCTTAAAGGAAAGTCCGAGAATGCCGATGGTCTTGTCTTTCAAGTCACCCACGGTATTTTTAATTTTTTTGAGCATCAACAGGCGCTGTTCATCATTAACCTTCACCACCGCATCTACAATGCGAAATTTATAATCAAACTGTTCGCCGATCGCTATAAGGGCACGGGTATCTTTTGGGAAACAGGAGCCTCCGTATCCCGGTCCGGGATGCAAGAATTTGTTCCCGATGCGGTTATCCAGTCCCATGCCTTTGGCCACATCATGAACATCGGCTCCGACACGTTCGCAAATACGGGCGATCTCATTGATGAATGAGATTTTCGTAGCTAAAAAGGCATTGGCGGCATATTTTGTCAGCTCTGCACTGGCCAAATCGGTAAATACGATGGGAGTCTCAATAAGGTAAAGCGGTGAGTAAAGATCTTTCATAATAGCCTGGGCTTCGCTGTCTTCGGTGCCGATGACCACCCTGTTCGGCCGCATAAAGTCTTCGATTGCCGACCCCTCGCGCAGAAATTCAGGATTGGAAGCCACGCTGAAATGGATGGGGCGGGGTTGATTTTCTTTGATGATTTGTTTAATGCGCTGTGCCGCCCCAACGGGTACCGTACTCTTGTTTACAATCACTTTATAACCGTTCATGTACTTGGCTATATCCCGGGCGACTGCTTCCACGAAACGCATATCGGCAGAACCGTCCTGCTTCGGGGGCGTACCCACGGCAATAAAAATGACCAGCGCATCTTCTACGGCGGATTTAAGATCAGTGGTGAACTTCAACCGCCCTTCTTTCACGTTTTTGCTGATCAAAACATCCAGGCCCGGTTCATAAATCGGGACAATGCCCTGATTGAGCTTTTTTATTTTTTCTTCATCGATATCCACGCACGTTACATAATTGCCAAAATCCGCAAAACACGTCCCTGTGACCAGGCCGACATATCCTGTGCCAATCATGCAAATATTCATAATACGCCTCCAATTCCTTTCTTCCTTGATGCCGCTTCAATCCATTCTAATCGGACTAATTTCGAATAGGTTGGTATGTTAAACATCATATCGGCAAACTTAACTTGCGCCATAACCGGTAAGGACGACGAAAAACGTTTTAAACATGATCTTGAAATCCAGCCAGAGCGACCAGTTATCGATATACTGGAGATCCATTTCCATCCATTTTTCAAATTTTACCTTGTTCCGTCCGCTTACCTGCCAGATACAGGTCAGCCCGGGCTTGAGCGACAGCCTGCGACGCTGCCAGAGCTGGTACATTTCCACTTCCACAGGAAGAGGCGGACGAGGCCCGACGATGCTCATATCACCTTTTAGCACATTGAAAAGCTGCGGCAGCTCATCAATACTGAATTTGCGCAGGATGCGCCCGACTTTGGTGATGCGTGGGTCTCTTTTAATCTTAAAGACCGGTCCATCCATTTCGTTCATCTTTTCCAGTTCCCTGCGTTTCATTTCCGCCCCCACGATCATTGTGCGAAATTTGTAAAGAGTAAATTGCCGGCCGTTCAAACCACACCGCACCTGTTTGAAAAGTACCGGACCTTTGGAGGTCAGTTTGATGAGTATGGCTACCACCAGCATCAATGGCGAAAGGAGAATGAGCAGAAACAACGACAGAAAAATATCGATCAACCGTTTTACAAAAAGCTGCCATTCTCGAGCATGAAAGGTTTCGAACTCCAGAAGCGGGAAACCACCGAAGTCGGTCTGCCGTACTTTGGCGATACGCAAATTGTATAAATCCATTGAAATGCTGGTGGCGATGCCTTCCCGTTCGCAAGCCAGAATCGCCTCGTCAATCCGGTTGAGCCAGAGTCTGGGAACCACAAAGATCACCCGGTCAATAACTTTTCGATGGATGATAAAGGGAATGTCCTGAATTCTGCCAAGCACCCGGTACCCCTCAATTTCCTTGCCGAACATGCCGTGGTCATCATCGATCAATCCCACGATACGCAAGCCCCAATTGGAGTGTTTTTTCACCGTTCGGATGAACTGGCGGGCTCGTTTCCCGGTCCCTACAATTAATAAATTGATCTGATTGTATCCCAATTTGTGGAAATAGTCTATCACCCGGCTTAAAAAAGACTTTTCAATAATGAGAAAGAGCACAGTGATGGCAATGTACGTGCCGATAAATAGCCGGCTGGTCAGCGTCATTTTAAAAATAAAGATCGCCGTACCAAGAATTAAAGAGGTGATTAACGAGGTCTTCAAGATGATAATCAGAATATGCAAGAAGCTGCGGGTCCGAATATTCTGATACATCCCTTGTATGGAAAGGACGAATATCCAGGAGGGAATATATATAATCCATAAGATGGAGGTGTTGCGTGCAAAATTGAGAAAGCCCTCAAAGTTTTTGGCCTCTGCAAAGGCCATTTGTCCGAAATTGAAAAAATCACGAATATAAAAACTGACAAAGTATGATACGATAAACGCCGCAATAATGACACAAAAATCGATGAGCTTTATCAGGCTGCGCAAAAAGGCTTCTTTTTCTCTAACCATGTGTTGCCTCTTTTCCCTGCCCTAATGATTCGACCGAGTTCGTTAAATTCCAGACGTTTCGCGTTACATCCGGTAGAATTGTTTAAACCATTTGACAAACTCGTGAACACCATCCCTGATATCCACTTTCGGGTCGTAACCGAGTTCAGTCCTGGCCCGGGTGATGTCAGCGTAGGTAATCCTAACATCACCGGGCTGCATGGGCAGTTTCTGAATGACGGCCTTTTTCCCGTAGGCCTCCTCTATAATGCCGATGAGTTCGTTCAGGCTAACGGTTTTCGATTCACCGAGATTGTAGATCCGGTATCCATTGCAATTCAGGAGGCTTTTGTACATGCCATCAAGTATATCGGTGATATAGGTGTAGTCTCTCCGTGTAGAACCGTCACCATACATGGGTATTGGTTCATCTTTGGAGAGCAAATAGGTAAATTTGTGAATAGCCATGTCCGGCCGCTGTCGCGGTCCATAGACGGTAAAAAACCGCAGACAGGTGATGTTCATATTGTACAGGTGATGAAAGGTATAGCAAATCAGCTCACAGGCTTTTTTGGTGGCGGCGTAGGGAGAAATGGGATGATCCACGTTGTCATCTTCATGGAATGGGACTTTTTCATTGTTGCCATAAACAGAAGAGGATGAGGCCACAATGATTCTGTCAACGTTATGATCTCTGGCAAGATCAAGCAATTCAATGGTTCCCTGCACATTTACACGCTCATACAACCCGGGTTGTTTTAAAGAGGGCCGAACCCCTGCGCGGGCGGCCAGATGGACTATTGCATCAAAGTGATGCTCACGGAACAGATGACTCATTAAAGCATGGTCCAGTATATCGCCTTCTACGACCGTGGCCTGCGGATGCTGCTGGACGCTCTGGATGTATCTCCGTTTTATTCCGGGATCGTAATAATCGTTAAAATTGTCCAGAATCACCACCTCATGCTGCCGGTCCAACAGGTATTCACAGAAATGCGAACCGATGAATCCGGCACCTCCTGTAAGCAAGACCTTCATAGCTGTACTCGACATCGTTGAGTTTAATAATGATAATAGCTGTAGCCCTCATGGGCCAGATCCGGAGTGGTTCCGTTCAGAACCGCTCCGATAACTTTGGCCGGAACCTGATTGTAGAGTTCGAGTTTCTGTTTTGCCACATCCCGGTGTGTTTTTCCGGCCCGTATCACGATCACCGTGCCGTCTACCTGGGTTCCCACCACGACGGCATCCGTGGCGGCGTTCAGCGGCGGGGTATCAAAAATAATGATGTCAAATCGCCGGCGGACCTCATCCAAAAACCGCTTCATTTGATGGGATCCCAGCAACTCAGATGGATTGGGGATGAGCGAACCGCAGGTGATCAGTGAAAGATTGGGAATGTGGGTTTCATTAATCAGTTCAGGTATCGGGATGCTGCTGGTCAGGTAGTTACTGAATCCAGGTTCTTTGGGCACACCGAACGTGTTATGAAGAACGCCACGCCTTAAATCCGTGTCGACCAGCAGGGTATTGCTTTTTTGCTGCGCGAAGGTGATGGCCAGATTGGCGGAGGTGAATGACTTGCCATCACCCGGCTCCATGCTGGTGATTACCAGGGTCTGGATCCGGCCTACGTTTTTGGAAAACATGATGCTGGTCCTCAGCGACCGGTATGCTTCTCCGATGGGGGTCGGAGAGTAATCGTGGGTCACCAATTGCTGGTCGATCATTTTTAATTTTTCATTATCCTGAAAATCATACACATCTTCAAAGTCGATTTTAGGGATAGTCCCCAGCACATTGATGCGTAAATGCCGTTTGACGTCGTCCACGGTTTTGAGGGTCCGGTTAAGAATTTCCAGAACAATTGTTACAAAGATGCCGAAAAAGAAGGCACCGGCCACGCCGGCCAGGGCCCGAATCCGCTTGTTGCTGTTAATCGGCTGATCGGGCTCAATGGCCGGATCCAAAACACTGATTTCTTCGGTTTCGGCTGCTGCTGCGATTTGTGCCTCCTGATATTTTTCCAGAATATCCTGGTAGACACTGGCAAGCTTGTTGTTTTTCCGGCTTAGTTCCGCGTACTCAATCTGCCGGGCGGGCAGCTTTGCCAGTTGGGCTTCCAGAGAGGCGATTTCCCGGTTTAATTCGGCAATCTCCTGATCGATTTTGTTGATTTCGGCACGAGCTGTTTGCAACACCTC
>WGED01000193.1 GCA_015492915.1 Cyclobacteriaceae bacterium | reverse complement strand
GCTCCCCAGCAGCCTGCTTGCTGGTTTCCGATTCCGAGCAGGCCAGGAGCATACCCAAGGCAGCCGGTAAAAAGTATCTGAAAAGGTTGCTCATAATTATAAAGTTTGATTTAGCGATTCATTGCTGTACTGTATTTTGAGGGGGTTGGTAAGCCGCTTATAGTATTCTCTGATCTTTTCAGCCGGGTCTATGGTTACCGAGAACAAGCAAGTCAGTGAATCGCGATTGGTCACTGACAATACCCGTCCTATTATGATGTTGTTATCTGCCAGGTTTTGCAGATATACGATACCGTCTCCAGACAGCGGTTTATTGAACGGAACGCGAAAAATCACATAGCCGGCATCGCTCTTAATATCGGCCATTTCGGCAACACTCAGGTATCCCGGGTTTTGCGAATCTGGTTTATGGCATAAAACGAAACCGCATGAAAGTTGCACTACCAGTAACAGAAATATGAACTTAAGTATCAGAAATCCCATTTGGTAAATACTCGTATCGTTAGCCATATTAAAACTTTTTTCAAATTTTGTCCCTTGAACCAGTCTTTGGTTCAGTAAAATGCAGAAGAGGTGATACTTGCCATTTCGTGTACCAGCCTTATGTTTTCCAATTGCCAGAAGGTCACTTTTAAGTAGTTGTATCGTTTGGGCATAAAAAACCACTATCCACGCATAAAAGAATCGTCCCACACTTTCCTTTTCTAATAACTAAACAGTACAACGAGATTACCTTTCGGGGCCGAAATACTGATGGACAGATTAAAAAAAAAGCCAGTAATCGGGGTAAATAAATTGTAAATCATATGGTATATTGGGTTTACAGTTAACACTAAATATGTTGTTTGGGGTAACACCAGTAGATTCTGACTGTAGTTTAATTTTATATTTTTCATATGGATCAGTTTTTATGCGGGAGCCATATCGAAAAGCTGATAATGATTCCTCTCTTTTGTCCCAATAAAAGGCAGTGCTTGCCATCGGTTTAAATGTCACATACTCTATCATCGGATGTTAAAATCACAATCCGCAAATGCCCGACCGGGTTGTCCGGATGCGGAACACGTCGCCCAAACACCAAATCAGCCAGTCAAAATTAACACAATAGCCCCGGCAATGCGAGCTATAGATTATTCGATTATAAACTTACCCACAGCATGCAAGTAGTTGCCGGAGTACAGATGATACACATAGACACCGGCCGGTAATCCCTGCCGATGAACAGTCAGTTCACGTGTCTGTATGCTGTCTATCTGCTGCACAACCTGACCCAAATTGTTCAGGATGTCAACCCGGTAAGGATCGCCAGTAAACTGGTGATATACCAGCACGGCCGATCTCTGGAAAGGGTTAGGGTATATGACGGCTATGTTTTTGGTATCCGAAGTGCTGTTCAGGGCTGTAACCACATCATCCTGATATGCCGGGTCATATTCAAATGCACCCAGGTCGGGGGCCGCACCATTCCAGGCTAGGCTCACTCCTGTGCCGTTAGCCCAGTCCGTGGGTTTGTCGATCGTTATGGTACGGGTTGTGTAATCGATGGAAACGACGGCAAATTTTTCGGATTGCCCGGCAAACTGCAGGGTGTCGGGCGGGCGGATACCGAAACCATCGATAAACCAGCCGGCATCGTCAACCACCAGTTGGGTGCTGTTGCTGCCCGGGCCTGCGACATAAGCCAGCCAGGTACCGGCATCAATCACAGGGCTGCCGACCCGCAGGTGAAAATCGTACAGATCGGGGTCAACAAACATCGGGTCGGCCTGGATAGTATTGCGGATAAACCCCCTGTAATTGGTTTCCCACCAGGAAATGGTTTCGGGGGGCGGGTTTGAGGCTGAACTGCGCGCGCCGTATGCAATTACATACAGTTCATCCACCTTGTTGCTGAAAATTGCGTTGTTATCGAACAACACTTCATGCCTGCGGCCGGTAAGTATCTGTACCGGTTTGTTGTTGAGTTCGGCATACCAGTCCCAGCGCATATCGGTTTGCACAAAGGTGTTTTTGTACCAGATATTGTTTTTGAGTACCTGGTCGTCAAAATTGGCGGAGGTGGAGCCCGAAATATTGATCCCGCCTTGTTTGTTATTGTAAAACACATTGTGACAGATGCGATTGCCGTAATTATTTTCGGCCTCACGCCCGTAAACGGTAAGGCTGACAGGCGGCCCTACACATTCATAAAAGACATTAAAACGGATTATGCCGTGCTGGCCGGCATATTGAATACCGGCATAAGGCGAGGAATTTCCCGAAAAAGGGGTATAGGCAAAAATATTGCCTTCTACCAAATTGTATTTGGTATCGTCTACGGAGGTTATTTTGGGAAAGTCGGAATTACCGTAGCCGGCATTATAGCAGTCATATATTTCACCTATTTTCTGTATTTCGTTATGAAAATAATTATTGCGAATGATATTGAAATGCGAGCATTTCAGTGCCCATAAGGCATGCGCTCCTCTGGTAATGGAATTACCTTCTATCAGGTTATAGTCGCAATCGACCATGACCAGGTTATCCTGGGTGGTATCGTGCAGTTTATTACCGATAATCCGGGCGTAATTACAGGCCTGAAAAAAAAGACCCGTTTTGGAGCTGCCGCCTGCATCCAGGGCATGCTCAAACACATTGTCTTTTATTACCAGGTAATCGGAGCCGAGGGCATTGAGCCAGCGCCTTACCTGGCGCACATGCAGGCCTTCGATGACAATATAGTCTTTACGGTCTATCCAGATGGCTGGTGAGAGAGTTTCTCCGCTGATTTCCGCTATCTCATAGGAATAGTTTTTGAAAGTGATATACTTATCGCTGGTGCCCGAGTGCTGAGAGCTTAGTTGCTCGTGATAAACACCCTCCCGGATAAGCACGGTAGTTCCGGCCGTGGCAACTGCCGCAGCACCAGCCAGGGTACGATAGGCATTGCCGTCGCTGCCGCTACAATTACGATTGGCCACCGAATAATTACCAATACAGTCAGCCATAAGCTGCCCATCCACATAAATAGTTTGGGCTATACCCGTATTGAAAATCAAAAAACATGAAGCGCCAACCAGCAATAATTTTACCGCCATATTCATACTTATTTAGATTATTAAATCTACTCAGACAATTCATTTTTAATCCAGACCCCATTAAGTATTACTCCTATTATATTATACATATCCTTTATTTCAACGGATGGGTCACCCTCAACCAATACCAAATCAGCCTGTTTGCCGGGCTCAATGGTGCCTAGGCGGTGATCAATTTTCAGGAAACGAGCACTTTCAATGGTTGCCGCTTTGATAATTTTCATGGGAGGCATGCCGGCTTGGGCCAGTAGTTGCATCTCGTATTGATAAGACCAACCTTTCTCGGCATACGGTACCCAAGGACCATGCGATCCCAGCACCAGCCTTACATTGGCCTTCTGGCATCGGCCGATGAATGCCATCATATTTTCAAAGCCCAAGCGTTTAAGGGTATCAGTTTTATCGCTTTCCAGTCGGTATTCATAAGGACTTAATGTAGGAGTAAAAAACGTTTGATGTTTTCTTAAAAATTTTATCAGGGAGTCGGCTTCCGGTCCGTACGGATTTATCTCGGCCCAGAGCAGGTGTCTTTCCTTTTGACGGGCTTGGTTGTCAATCAATATTTTTTGGCGAAATTGTTCGGCCCTTTTACGAGAAACCAAAGCTGTTCCCACAGAGGTCACATGCTCTATTCCATCGAGTCCGGCCAGTACAGCTTGCCGGGCATCAGTTATTTCAAGATGGGCGGTTACGGGCAAGCCGTGCTGATGTGCGATGTCACATACTTTTCTGATAAGTCCCAGCGACAGGCGATGATACACTTTGATGGCTGAAACCCCCTGCCCTATCAGATAATCCATGGCCTGTTCAACCTCAGCTTCATCCCTTACCAGGTAGGAATCGTTTGGCCAGGAAGGAGGAGGAGAGTCGATGTGGGGGCCAGTGAGAAACAAGCGGGGCAAGGGTTTACCGGATTGGCGCCCGGCATCATAGGCTTCGATCCATTGGCCAGGGTCCCGAACTGAAGTTACGCCATTTCGTAAAAAAAGTGCCGGAAAGCCTTTTAAGTAATCGTAATGAAAATGGGCGTCTATCAGACCAGGCATGAGGGTAAGCCCTTTACCTTCAATTATTTTGGCATCATGCGGCAAAGGTATTTCACCGGTTTTGCCAACACCGGTAATCAGACTGCTTTTTACAATCACGGTGACATTTCCCAACGCTGAGTCACTTATGCCGTCAATCAGTCTTACATTGACAAAGGCAATGTTACTCTTGCCTGAGATGACTTCATCATGGTTAACCTCTTTTGGATAAAAACTCTTTTTATCAGTTGAAGTGTTGAGTTTATTTAAATTTTTATTGTCTGATCCAGCAGGTCGGCAGGCACAGATTCCCACAAAAATCATGAAAAATATAGCATTATTATACATATCAAGGAGATGAAGGTTTTAAATAATTTTTAACAAAACCTCTTGCTTTATAATGACAAGCATAATAAGAGGAGCTTAAAATGGTGCCCCAAAAATGTGGAGCACCATTAACTTTTATTCAGTTAGTAGCCGGGATTCTGCGACAGGTTTGGATTTAAATCAATTTCCGATTGAGGAATCGGCAACAAGTAATGCTTACTCTTATTAAAATTGGGTTGAGATTCTCTACCACTCGAGCCAAATACTTGATCACCCAAATCTCTCCGCACAATATCATACCAACGCTTAAATTCGAAAGCCAGTTCCACACGTCTTTCTTCAAGAACGATTTCCCGGAATTCACTTTGCGAAGGTATTCCGACTATATCGGCCGGTACGGATGATGGTCCGTATGAACCATAGCCATTACCATAATAGTCGATAACCCCACCTTGTCTGGCACGGGCCCTGATCTGATTCACGTACCCTACCGCTTCGGCCGTATTGCCCAGTTCATTAGCAGCTTCGGCTGCGATAAGAAGTACCTCGGCGTAACGCATAGTAGGGTAATCAAGGTCTGAGCGCCAGCCGGCTGTGCTGCTTTTCTCTTCTCCTGCAAAACGGTTCCACTTGGCAATATGCGGAGTTGGCCACTTAAACTCAGTATAGGGTCTTACCATACCTGTACCATCACGCATAATGATTGAATCCTCGAAACTTACTTTCTTTCTGTAATCATTCGGGTCCCATTCGGTATAAATATTCAACCTTGGTACAAGCATGCTCCATCCGCGCAAGGGTTTATCAGCTCCATTTATCCCATTAAACGCGCCGGTAAGTTGATCATTTTCGAGGGTAAAAGGATTCGGATTATCACCTCTAACGTTACCTGTGAAATCCATGATAAAGATATATTCATTTTGATCGGCTTGTTTCTCAGCCCTGAACAGGTTTTGAAAATCATCCTCCAGAGCATAACCCAATGCCCCTGCATTATCAATAACCCATTTTGCATAATCGTAGGATTTCTGCCAGTTTTCAAGGGTCATATAAACCAATGCCAGATAGGCTGAAGCTGCTCCTTTAGAAGGCCTGGAGCGTACACCACCCTGGTATCCCATAGCCAGGTTATCATAGGCATAGGTCAAATCTTCAATGATCCGGTCATACACATCATTAGCGGGCATTCTTTTTAGCTCCAATAAATCATCACCGAGTTTGGAATTAACAATATAAGGAATATCACCAAACAACCGTACTAAATGATAATAAATAAACCCCCTGATAAAACGGGCTTCACCGATATAACGCTGGCGTCTATTTTCATCAGGCTCATTTATTATTTCCAACCCTTCCAATGCCGAATTAGCTATAGCAATCGTTTGATATGAAACCCCCCACACTCTATGCATGTACGAGTTTGTAGGCGTAAAAGTAAACGGACTTAACTCGGCATAATCACTGTATTCATAACCATTGTCAACCATATCACTTAATAATTGCAACATAGATGGCAATGCATTCCCGTAGTAATTTGAAGAAGCCATAACACCATAAGCACCGTTGATCATGGCCTTTACATCATCCATAGATTTATAATAACCTTCTGGAGATAGTAAGCCAATTGGTTCTTCCTTCAGATCCGTACAACTGGCAATAATAATTACCATACTAGCTGATATAATTCTAATATAATTTTTCATAACTAATTTCATTTAGATTAAAAACACAAACCTTAGAAACCGATGTTAATACCTAAAGTATAGGATTTAACATTTGGATAACTACCATAATCAAGACCCAAATTAAGGCTTGAACTACTATAGGCCACTTCCGGATCTATACCCTTGTAGCCGGTTATGGTGAGTATGTTTTGCGCACTAACGAATATACGAGCTGAACTCATTTTGATTTTAGTGAGCAAAGTTTGTGGGAAATTGTAAGCTAGAGAAATGTTTTTCAATCTTATATAGCTACCATCTTCTATCCATCTGTCCGACATCACATAACTGCGAGCCCCATTGGCCCGAGGTATGTCAGTATCAGTATTGTTCGGAGTCCACCGATTGAGCGCCTCAATAGTAGCATTGGTTCGGCCGTTGAGCACACCCAACTCCATCAGGCTGTAGTTGAGTATTTGCCCACCTTGTGAACCTTGAAAAAAGACATTCAGGGTGAATCCTTTAAAGCTGAAATCGTTGTTCCAGCCCCAAATAAAATCAGGGTGCGGATTGCCCAAAATGGTCCGATCATCATCGGTAAGTTCGCCATCACCATTCAAGTCTTTGAAAGTTTCAGCACCCAAGCCAGACTCGCCATTTATTAACTGATCACTTTCATTTTGCAATACTCCATTATAGACATAACCCCAAAATGACCCCACAGGATGCCCTTCGCGTAATACTTGGGTTTGTACATCACCGGGCAACGGCCATGATGAATAATAAATATCATTGCCTTCCAAGTCATTTTCGGCCAGTTCTAATATATTGTTTCTGTTAAAGGAAATATTAGCATTTACATTCCATTTTAATTTTCCATCCAGTATACCCGCATTTGTTGAAAATTCGAAACCTTTATTTTCTACGCTTCCGATATTGCGAATCTGGTTTTTCACGCCTCCATATGCCGGCAATGGTACCGTAAATAACAAATCATCTGTTATCATGTGATAATAATCGGCTGTAAAGCCAAAGCGGTCGTTCAGGAATCCAATATCCAAACCAATATCAAGTTGAGTTGTAGTTTCCCATGTCAAATCGGGATTACCCAGAGTAGCCGGTCGAATAGCCGGCACCTGATTGCCCTGTACGGTAGTGAGTACAGAGGTAAAAGTGGCCAATGACTGATATGGTCTTATAGCCTGATTACCAGTTTGGCCGTAACTGCCCCGAAACTTAAAGAAGCTAATCGTATTTGACCCGGACAAGAAATCTTCCTGCGATACAACCCAGGCTACAGCACCTGATGGAAAAAAGGCCCATTTATTATTCTCAGCAAAATTAGAGGAGCCATCCCTTCGTGCATTAAAAGTAAAAAGATACTTCCCTCCGATGTTATAATTGACCCGACCATAAAACGAAGATATCTCACTAAAGGTTCTTCGCGATTGCGTAACAACCGGATCAGTAGCCGCACCTATATTCCACCATGAAAAAGAATCGGAAATAAAACCGGTAGCATAGGTATTCATTCGCTCTGATAAGAAAGACTGATAAGAATATCCAGCAATAACGGATAAATTATGGCTCCCAAAATTATTTGAATAAGTAAAATAGTTTTCTGTAAGAAAGTCGGTGCCTTTAGAAAATCCCAGGGAAGCCTCTCCATCTGCAGCGCCACCTCTTTCTAATGTACGAGGGTAATACTCCCCGGCTCTGCTGCTTCTGATATTAGAGCCAACGGAAGTTCTGAACTTTAATCCTTTGAGTAGATTTATATCTACATAAAGATTACCCTGAAACAGGTCAGTAATCGACTCTATCTGCAATTCAGTTGCAAGGGCATATGGATTATCGATAGGATCACCACGGTCAGATTCTGTAAATCGACCATATTGATCATAAATACCCTGTGTTGGCATAAATTTATAGGCCGTTGCAATTACTCCCGGTTTATAATATCCCCCCTCTTGTGAGCGGGTACCGTTTTGTTTAGCTCTTCGGGTAAACAAATTAGCCCCGAACGAAAATATATCATTTGCTTCAATATCAAGATTAGCTGTTATGGAATATCGTTGAAAATCCGAATCCAGGATTATCCCTTTTTGGTCATATGCAACCCCAGATAAATAATAAGAGACTTTATCGCTTGCTCCCGACACGGAAATCTGATAATTCTGCAATCCGCCCCCTCGCAATATTTCATCCTGCCATTCAGTACCCACTCCTGTTAGTTCAGGAACATAAGAAGGGTCAATTTCCTGAATATAGGTAGTAAATTGATCAGCATTTAATAATTCAAGCCTTCTGATCTCCTTTTGTAATGACCAGCTCGAAGAAAAATTAACTTGCGGCTTTCCAGATTTTCCGCGCCTGGTAGTAACCATTACCACACCATTGGCTGCCCGAGCACCATATATAGCGGTAGCGGAGGCATCTTTCAGTATTTCAATGGACTCGATATCTTCCGGTGGTGGCATTACCCCGCCAACGAGTCCATCCACTACGATAAGCGGATCACTACTGGCATTTACGGAAGTATTTCCCCGGATTTGAATATTATATCCCGAACCTGGTTCTCCGTTAGTAGCTGTGATAGCCACACCTGCAGCACGACCCTGAAGAGCCTGCACGGCATCTACTGCCGGATAGGCGGTAAGTTCTTCTGCTTTTACTGAAGCTACCGAGCCGGTTAAGTCGCTTTTTTTCACACTGCCATAACCAACAACAATAACTTCCTGGAGCTTTGTGATATCGGGACTCAATTTCAGATCAAGAACTGTTCTGTTTCCAATTTCAACCTCTAGAGTCTCATACCCAATATATGAAAACACCAGTGTAGCAGAACTATCCGATACAGTTAATTGGTATACGCCATTTATATCTGTAATTGTTCCATTACTGGTCCCTTTCTCAACAACATTTACACCCACTAACGGGGCATCATTTGCGGCATCAGTAACCCTACCCGAAATCACTCTTTGAGCATTTTGGGTAAGTCTTTCCTTTTGGCCAGCAAAAGTCATGTCCAGTTTACCGTCACGATATAATTTTCCGTTTACATCATTATTTTTGTTATTGGCCTGGACATTGCTCAACACAATCTGCCTGTCATACACTTTATAGATTACATTGGTCCCGGTAAAAAGCTTATTCAACACCTTTTTTATATTTTGGTTCTTAGCGGTTATATGAACTCTTCTGTCGGTATCAATAAGCTTTTGGTTGAAAATAAAGTAAAACTCACTTTGATTCTCTATTTCATCCAATACTTCTTCAAGGCTAACATCATTTGCTTTCAAGGTTATCTTAGCTTTTTGACTATAGGCATCATAAGCCATCACATCCAAAATCCCTAACACAATAAACAGTGCCGT
>WGED01000192.1 GCA_015492915.1 Cyclobacteriaceae bacterium | reverse complement strand
GTTTATTCAGCCCAAAAAGGGCAAAATTTACGTGTTCCTCGCGAAATTTATTTTATGGTGCGGCTTGCAAAATGTATTTTGTCTATCATTTTTTTCTTTCTCGTCTTATCCAATGCCAATGCACAAGACAGAGCGAGCGGCAATCCTGTCATTGACAGCCTCAGGCAGGTGCTCCGGATAGTAACCGGTGAGGAGCGGGTGGATGTACTGAACCAACTGGCGTATAACTATTATTACTATTATGTCGATTCGGTCGGGCATTTCGCTCAAAAGGCGGTAAAACTGGCTGACTCAATAAATTACAAAAAGGGACTTTCGAAGGCGCAGATGGCGATGGGCATTTCCCATGCTTTGAAAAATCATGACCAGGAAGCAATAAAATGGTTGTTCAGTGGCCTTGAAACTTCACGGTCGATCAATTACCATCAGGGTATCGCAGACAATCTGAAAAGCATCGCCATATTTTACAATTACATTGAATACTACCACGAAGCCATCAATTTTTTTAGGGAAAGCTTAAAATATCAGTTACTCGCTGATAATCCTTTGAGAGAAGGGGTCTTGTATTCAAACTTAGGTTCGGTACACCTGTTTCTCGATAATACTGACAGTGCGTTTTACTATTTCGAAAAGGCTAGAAATCTGCTCGACTCTATTGGAGACGATACAACGGATGCCATGATCTTAAATGATTTCGGCAATTATTATATGGCAATCAAAGAACCCGACAAGGCGGAGGAATATATTCAACAGGCAATTGTTGTCAGCGAAGAAAAAGGACAAACATTGCATTTAAGAAATTCGTACCAGGTTCTTGCCGAAATATACAACTATCGAAAGCAATACAATGAGGCGCGGAAATTTGGTGAAATGGCATTGGAACTGAGCAGGCAAATGGATTTTGTCCCGTATCTCATTCATACAAATAAACTTTTGTACGAAATCCACCGTGCGAAAAATAACTATAGAACAGCGCTGGACTATCTTGAAAAATACACCCAATACCGTGACAGTCTCCGAAACCATCAGATCAATACCGAAACGAGTCTGCTCAAATACAAGCGCGAATTGAAAAAGAGAGAAGATGAAAACATTCTTTTGAAAAAGGAGAGCGAATTGCAAAACCAGGCGAGCAGGGCTGCTATCAGGCAGCAAACGATCATTGTCATTGCGATCTCCATCATACTGATGCTTGTCTCGGCCCTGGCCTTTATTTTCTTCAAATTGCGCCAGAAGGAAAAGGAAGCCAACATTCAGCTTTCGAAGTCAAACAAAGAACTCGAGAATCAAAAGGAACAGCTTTCCGCTTCGTTGCAGATGGTCGAACATCTGAATGCCCACTTGCAGGCCCAAAACAATACCATTAATAAAATCGCCATTTTGTCAATCACCGATTTACAGGGTAATATCATAAGTGTGAATGACAATTTTTGCCAGGTGAGCGGTTATTCCAGGGACGAGTTAATCGGACGAAGCCATGAGGTCATCAGATCGGACGAGCACCCTAAGGAGATGTTCGAAGATCTATGGAAAACCATTACTGCGGGCAAGACCTGGAGGGGTGAATTCAAGAACAAAGCCAAGAATGGTGATTATTACTGGTGCGACTCAGCGATAGCCCCCATTTTTGATGATGAGGGCCGACCAAAGCAATTCTTCTCGCTTCAGTTTGAGATCACTGCCAGAAAAAATTACCTCTCTGATCTCGTGGCTAAAAGCAAAGAGTTGGAGGAGCTTAATAAGCTGAAAGATAAGTTATTATCGGTCGTTTCCCATGATTTCAGGAGTCCTCTCAATTCATTGCGCGGCATGCTGACGCTATTCCTGAAAGGAGCTATTTCGCCCGAAGAAATGCATATGCTCGCCTCTGATCTGGTGGAGAAGCTCGACAATACACACAACCTGCTCGAAAACCTCCTCAACTGGGCTAAAAGCCAGATGCAGGGGCTTTCTATATATCCCAAAAAGATCAACCTCCGCTCGCTGTCAGAAGACACCATAGAGCTGCTGACCCCGATGGCCGACAAAAAATACCTTAAGATCAAAAACCATATCGACGATGAGGCATATGCTTTTGCCGACAACGAGATGGTCAAGCTCGTATTTCGCAACCTGCTTTCAAATGCCATCAAGTTCAGTCCCTCGGGTGAGGAGATCATGCTGCAGGCTGCCAAAGAAGGCCACAAGGTGACGATAGCCGTAATTGACAATGGCGCGGGCATCAGCAATGAGCATCAGGAGAAGCTGTTCAAACAGGAAAACGTCAGCACGCTCGGCACAGACAATGAAAGGGGTATGGGAATCGGACTGTTGCTGTGCAAGGACTTCATTGAGAAAAACGGCGGTTCGATATGGTTTGAAAGTGAACTGGACAAAGGCAGCACTTTTTACTTTTCATTACCCGAGGAAGAAATCAGGGATTGATTTGCGCAACAGGTACAAATTGAAATTTGCGCCACGCATCTTGTAAAATTTCAGTGGAACCTTTTACCTTTCGGGAATAAACCGCATTTTTTTGAAAACACCCCATTGGACAACAATTGATGAAACTGCATATTCACGGATTTGATCTCAGACTGAAATACCCTTTTTCCATTTCACGTCACACCTACTACAACCAACCGGTGGTGATGATCGGGTTGCAATATGAAGGAGTGTCGGGTTTTGGTGAGGCCACTTACAATCCGTATTACAATATTACCACTGCCAATCTCAGGGAGACTTTTGAAAAAATGAACAGGCGCCTGGGCAATTATGGCTTTACTACTCCCGACAAACTGTGGGACGACTTTTCTGATTTTCTTCCCGTCAATTCTTTTGCTCTGGCAGCGCTCAACAATGCTGCCTGGGATATTTACGGAAAGTTACAGGGTGTGCCTGTGACTGCTTTGATTGATCTGCCGAAAGGCGATCCGCCACTTACCAGCTACACCCTCGGTATTGCCTCTGAGGAAAAGTTGCTGAAAAAAATCACCGATTTCCCATGGCCGGTCTATAAGATCAAGCTTGGCACAGACCATGATCCGGAACTGATGAAGTTTATCAGGGAACACACGGAGGCATTGCTCCGTGTCGATGCCAATTGCGCCTGGAATGCCCGGAAAACCATAGAAATGTCAAAGGATTTGAAGCGCCTCGGTGTGGAATATATAGAACAACCGCTGCCTTACGGCGATCCCCGACAAAAGGAGTGCTTTGAGAAAACGGTGTTGCCGCTTTATGCCGACGAGAGTTGCCGGATCGAAGAAGATGTAGTAAAGTGCGTGGGGCTGTTTCATGGGATTAACATAAAATTACTGAAGTGCGGAGGGTTGACCCCTGCCATTCGTATGGTGCGAAAAGCAAGGGAAAATAGCCTGAAAGTCATGGTGGGCTGCATGACCGAATCGTCTGTAGGAATAGCTGCTGCCGCGCAGTTACTGCCCTTTATTGATCATGCCGATCTGGACGGGCCGCTGTTGCTGGCTGAGGACCTGGCTTCGGGATTGCGTTATGAAAACGGCTATCTGATTCCTTCACCTGAACCGGGGCTTGGTGTGGCGGTGCGATCAAACCAACCATTTTGATTATCTTACCGAAAAAATAACCCGTTTCTCATGCGAAAAACACTGTTTTTTCTGTTTGTTATCTCGGCCGGCCTCACAGCCTGTCAGAATAAAAAAGCCGAAAAGGTCAGCATAATTGTCGAAGAGGTAAAGGACGCTTATGCCCCTGACAGCCGGACGGCTATTTTTGAGATAGAGGTTGTGGACGAGCAGAGCCTGGTGTTGAAGGGTGAAACGAACCTACAGGCAGCCAGGGATGAATTATTGTCAAAAACCCATAATGCCGGCATTGAGATACAGGACAGTATTATCTTGCTTCCCGATGCATCCGTCGGTGATAAAACATATGCACTCATCAATGTGTCTGTTGCCAATCTGAGAACACGGCCTGCACACAGCGCTGAGTTGGCCACACAGGCCTTGATGGGCACGCCCGTCAAATTATTGAAGAAATCCCATGGATGGTATCGTATTCAGACACCTGACCGTTATATCGCCTGGACAAATGGCGGTGCGCTTCACCCCATGACCCCTGCCGAACTGAAGGCGTGGAAAAATGCCCGAAAAGTCATATATCTTAATACCTGCGGCTTTGCCCTGGATACAGCGGGAGGTCGTCGCGTATCTGATCTCGTAGCCGGCGGCATCCTGGAAGTTTATGACGAGGACAACATGAGTTGGCTCGTAGCCTATCCGGATGGCAGGAAGGCCCGGATTGAAAAGAACGAAGCGGCCGATCTGAAAAAATGGCTTAAAACTCATGAGGTTTCGGCAAAATCACTCAAAGCCGAAGCGTATAAACTGTTCGGCATTCCATACCTTTGGGGAGGCACTTCCACCAAAGGCATGGATTGCAGTGGCTTTACCAAAACAGTTTATTTTATGAACCGGATGGTATTGCCGCGCGACGCCTCACAACAAGTTCATACAGGGGAATTGGTGGATACGGTGCGGGATTTTTCAAAACTGAAAACAGGTGACCTGCTCTTTTTCGGTCGTAAGGAAAACGGACGGGAAAAGGTGATCCATGTGGGGATGTGGATCGGCGACAACCGATTCATTCACGCCTCCGGCGATATACACATCAGCAGTATGGACTCCGTTGACGCCGACTTCGATGAGTACAATTTTAATCGTTATCTCAGAGCAAAAAGGATACTAGGTGCAAGTAACAATCCGCCGATGCGCCTTGCTGATTTTTATATGGAATTTGATCAATAATTCAAACTGGTGAGCGGTTTGTCGGGAGGCAGGGGCGACAAAATTATTTAATTTATAATGAACTTTATTCGGCTCAATAAATGTTTTAATGTTGCCGTTATTTTCTAAAGAACATACCGATCCCATGATTATTTTATTTTTTAAAGTATTGTTAAATTGAAACACATGAAAAAGTTGTCATTTATCGGGATGATTGCCGGGCTTATGGTATTTTTTGGTTCTTGCGATAAGAACAATGAAAAGGGGGAGGAGTCAACATCCGGAAAAGTAATCATACAATTTGAGCATTATGCCGATGGCGCACCGCTGGTATACGACTCTATGATGTATGTGAATGAAGCCGGAAATCATTATGAAGTGACAGAAATACAATGGTTTATTTCGGATATCGTACTGAAAAACAAGGATGGCGATACCTTGCTCCTCGATAAGGATGACTTTGCTCATTATGTCGATACCAACCTGCCGGACACCTGGGTATGGGAGATACAGGACGATATACCGGCAACGGAGTATCAGTCGATATCAATGACATTTGGGATAAAAGGAGAGAAGAACAAGCCATATATGTTTACTGATCCGCCCGAGAGCGATATGCTGTGGCCCTATCCGCTTGGCGGAGATGAAGGTGGTTATCATTACATGAAGCTCAATGGATTCTGGGTCAATACAAACAATGAGCGGCAACCTTTTAATTTTCATCTCGGTGTAGGACAGGAAAGGGACGGTGAAGGTAATATCATCGGATTTATACAAAACTGGTTTGAATCGGAACTACCGTCATCGGCCTTCACACTTTCCGATAGTGAGACCAAGGTCATCACGATCAGAATGGATGTAGAAAACTGGTGGAAAGATCCGAATACTTATGATCACAATATCCATGGCAGTAAAGTCATGCAAAATCAGGAAGCGATGCGCATGGGTTGTGAAAACGGCAGAAATGTTTTTAGCATCGGCAGTATCACAACCAAACCTGTACCATAGTATATTTGTGAGTACTGAGTGATTATTTATAAAATAATAAATTTTTCATGGAGCGAATTATCTTCATTCTGAAAATCTTCCCGCTTGCCGGACTGTTGGTCCTTGCCTCGTGCAACCCCCAATCTGTCAATGAAGAAAACCCTGAACCGGAACCGTTTTCACCAACGCCGTATGAATTTCCGGATATTCCGTATTTCCCCAAAAATTTTAATATCCCTGATGATAATCCGATGACGGTTGAAGGCGTCGAATTGGGCAGATATCTTTTTTATGACGGGCGGATATCGGGAAACACCGATAAAGATATGCTCATGAGTTGCTCCACCTGCCATATCCAGGCTCATGGTTTCGAAGTAGGCATAAATCATCCAAAGTTCAAAGGCGGCAAGACATTCGGGCTTCCTACTCCTGAATATCCTGAGGGTAAGCCGACACCGAATTTTATGATGCCTCTTGTCAATACTGTTTATAACCACAACGGATATCTGTGGAATGGTTTTGTGAATGAATCAAATGACGCACTTGGCAATCCGCATTATGGCGTACCCGCCAGGGAGCCGTACAATTATAAAAATATCGAATCTCTGGTATGGATGGCGATCACTGCGCCTCACGAGATGAACAGCACTGTTGACCGGGCAGTGGCAGCCATAGCCGCTGTGCCAATGTACAGAGAAAAGTTCAAAGCAGCTTTCGGCACGGAAGAGGTTACATTCGAACGTATAAGCAAGGCCATTGCCCAGTTTGTGCGTTCAATCATTTCGTACAATTCCAAATTTCACAAATACCTCAGGCACGAAGCGCAACTTACGGAACAGGAGCAACGTGGCTACGACCTGTTTTTTTCAGAAGATGCTGATTGCTTCCATTGCCATGGCGGCTCAGTGCTCATGACTACCAATGAATTTTTCAACAATGCCAAGGATTCCGTTTTCGATCCTGATGAGCATGATCGCCATTGGGTTACCGGTGATCCGATGGACATCGGCGCATACAGAGCTCCCTCATTGCTTAATATCGAACTCACTGCTCCGTACATGCACGACGGGAGATTCAAAAACCTGGATGAGGTCATAGATTTTTACTCCGGGGGGCTTGTCTATTCTGATTATGTTCATCCCCTTATGAAGAATGTGCGACAAAAAGGCGTGCAGCTCAGCGATGAGGATAAAATGGCGCTGAAATCATTTCTTTTCACACTCACGGACTACGAGCTTATTAACGATCCTGCCTATAGCTGCCCTCCTGAACTGAAAGAATGGAGCGGCCAGGTAAATTACTGACATAGTGGCTCTTATAGGGCCACGGCATTGACATTTTGTCCAAAAACATGTGCCATTCGTATATAAAAACAGGGTGGTACAGGATTTGATCACCACTCTTCAGAAAGGAGGACGAAAATGGATTTTCTGAAGAATAAAAAAGCATTGGACGAATTTGTAAGCCAGGTCGAGGTGATGAATACGGTGAATGGAGGCATTGCCCAGACAGCATTCAATATCAGTTATGTCGGCAATGACATTCTGGTGGAGGTCGCTAATGCATCCGTTTCGCCTGATGCATTCACTTTCACTATCAATGCCGATCAGCTCATCATCAATGTGATGCATCTGGAGAAAGATAAGGAAGGTAATGTATTGAAAACATATCCTTTATTTTTCAAAATTGTCAAGATACCGTATTTCGTCGATATCAATAAAATCGAAGCAAGTTTCGAAGACGGCGTATTTAAAATATTATTGCCTTATAATAAAAACCTGCCTAATCAACCGTTCAGGATCAATATTAAAAATCTTGATGTGTGACCATCCATTGTCCGGATCAGGATTAGCATGATGAGAGGATTAGCAGGATGTGATTCCTTTATCATCCTGTGTATCCTGATTCCAAGAGATTAGGATGGGGGGTTGTACTTTGGATTGTAGATTTTTTTGAATTGAAGACTACAGCTTCCGAAGTTAATCAATAGGCCAATGGGTTTATCATAAGCAATCACATAGTTTTTAGCCTGGGCCAGGTGTACGTCTTCGAGATTTTTAACTGCCTTTAATTCGACAATAACTTTATTTTCAACTACGAAATCTGCTCTTCTCGTGCCTACATCAATGCCATCATAATAAATGGTATGTTCCAATTCCCTCGCAAAGCCCAGGCCTGCCCTCTCCAGTTCTATCGCAAGGCACCGTTGGTAAATAACCTCCTGAAAGCCATTGCCGAGGGTATTGTGCACCTTCATAGCGCAACCGTTTATTTTATAGGTTATTTCATCCAGATCCATAATTCAATATAATTCATGGCTGGTAATTTTTTGTTGCTTGTTCCTTTTTTTGTCCGGACCGGGATTTTCAGGATGGGGGGATTAGCAGGATGTGGTTCCTTTATCATCCTGTGCATCTTAAAATCTTATTAATCCTGCTCCGGACTATTGATTGAAATTTATTCTTATTCCACCATAATAGTTTCGCTCCGGCGATGGGTTGAAATAACGGCTTCCGTAGGCATTGAGGTCATTGCCCAAGCTGTATTTTTGGTTAAGCAGGTTGTCAATGCCGACGAACATGACGATGGTGTGCTTTTTAAACAATGATTTGGTGCAGGCTACTTTCAGGTCAATAAGATGATAAGCATCGCCATAAACCGTGTTGGCATCATTGAGCGGGATTTTATCTGTAAAATTGTGAGTGAAATGGAATGACAAGCCGCGGTGCGAGGCAAAATCAAAGGTGGTTACGAAGATGTTGGGAGCCGTGCCTGTGAGTGCGTTGCCGGAGTAATCCACATTTTCACCGCCCTTGCGCTTTGTGTAATCGGCAAATTTGAAATTGTGGTAGGTGTAGGCTGTTTGCAGGCGCACCAGGGTGATCACTTTTTGCGGATCTTTAATAAAATTATATCCGACCAATATTTCAAGCCCACCCTGATTGGTAGTGCCAGCATTGTCAAAAACAACTGTGCCGCCTTCTGTTGTCCGGCTTACGATGGTTTCCTTTTGTCGCATCCAGAATGCCGTGACATCATAGTACAATTTGTCCCGCAAAGCATTTCCCCTCATTCCGATTTCAAAATTCATCGCTTTTTCAGCCTCCAGGTCACGATTGATGCCACCGTCGCTTGTTCTGATCTCTTCCGAAGTGGGGGGAGAGAATCCAGTGCTGACCGAACCGTGCAGGGAAATTCCCGAAGCAAGCTTCCCGACAATTCCAATCCGTGGCATGAATTCAGGCCTGAAAGTGCGATCAAAGCGATAAGAGGTATCGAGCGCCACATCTTTCAACCGGTGGATGTCGTAGTTGAGGTAATTGAGGCTGGCGCCGGCTGTCAGTAGCCACTTTTGTGAAAGACTGAGATCGCCCTGAAAAAAGAGAAATCCCTGCATGGTTTTTATGCGATCTTCGTAGCGCAAAGTGTCGGCATAGCCGTTGACATTGCCATGATTGTTTGCATGATAATTGCCATAATTTATCTCCGCCCCGGTAGTAAAGGTAGCAGGAAGGCTCCCGATGCGGCTATCGATATAAAAAACCGTCCGCCCGCCATAGGAATTCAATCTTTCCAGTTCATAGTTGGTGATAAAAGGATTTTCCTTCACGCCGCTGGTCAGATAGATAGAAGTAATGTTTCTCAATTTCCGGTTCCATTCATATTCATGCACCAGGCCGGCCATGAGATTCTGATGATTTATCGATGAATTTTGTTCGGCAGCCCTGGGTCGGGCCTGTCGGGGATTTTCATCGTATTGCTCCCGGGTCAGTCCGCCGGGGAGCTGATAAAAAAGGTCCGTGAATAAAATATTGGCCGAAAGCATACCTTTTTCGGAAGTATTGAAGGCGCCGTTCAGTTGTATCACCTCGCGGTCCATGTTTGTATGATCCCGATAGCCGTCGGTTTTTTGTTTGGCATATCGTACATCGAACCGTTGGTTGTCATTGCCGGTACTCAGGGAGGCGGTGGTTTTGAAATATCCGTAAGAGCCTGCCGTAAATCCGACGCCACCCGCAATGCGTTTTGCCGGCTCTCTGCGACCATAGATGTTGAGGACACCGCCGACGCCGGCACCGTAAACGGTTCCTGCCGGCCCTTTGATGGTTTCCACACGGCCAATACCATAGAGATCGAGGAGGTTTAATGGCGTGCTGCCATTGGGGTCGGTGTATGGGATGTCATTCCAGTACACTTTTACATTTCTGACACCGTAGGGAGCCCTGAGCAGATTGCCGCGAATATTCACCCTGTAGCTACCCGGCGACCGTTCCTCCAGCCTGATACCGGGCATGGTGTTCATCGACCGGACCAGTGATTCTTCCTTAAACCGGTCGATCGTCTCCCGGCTGTCTATGGCATAGGCGCCGGCAATCTCAGCCAGATCTCGCCTGTTCTCATATCCGGTCACCGTCACAGTACTCAGTATCTGGTAGTCCGGTTGCATGAAAATATTGTTATTTTCATTGAGCAGGGTGTACTCAAGGGTCTGATAACCCACATGAGAAATCCGGAATTTTTCTCCAACAGCCGTTTCAGGCAAATCAATTTGGCCCAATGTATCGGTCACATATACGGCGCCATTCGATATGTTTTTCGCATTAGCTCCGGCCAGGGGCTTATTGGTTTCAATATCTTTAATTGTAACGGTGATCTGAGCATTGGCATGATGCGACAGCACAGTAACAAATAAAAGCAAAGTCAAAAAGTTTGTGATTCTGTTTTTCATAAGATCGGGTAATTTCTGATAGTGTTGATTAAAATACAATTATGCTTCATTGAAAAATAATACCCAAAAATAATCGCCAAATCGATCCTTTAATAAGGAAATGTTATATCTGATAAAGCAACGGAGAGACGGGGACAGGGCTCTGTGACCATTTTATAATACAATTTTACATAAAAGAAGAATTTCCTTTGAGGATAACTTTAGAAATAAGGTTAACTTTGCCGCGCAAATTTTAACGTATCAAAGCGACTAGCATTTACAGGAAACATGCGCAAAAATATACTTCGGGCTGGCGCGGATGAATTGAGCTATGAGATCAGGGGCATTGTAAAAAAAGCCGAAGAGCTCAGGCGACTCGGGATGAAGATCCTGTGGGAGAACATTGGCGACCCTGTCCAAAAAGGCGCCAGACTGCCGGATTGGATCAAAAACATCGTGAGCGAGCTATCCCTCCGGGATGACGCCTACAGCTATTGCCATTCGAAAGGTGTGCCCGAAACGCGACAGTTTCTTGCTGCTAAAAACAACGCACTCGGCGGTGCGCAGATCACAGAGGAGGACATCGTGTTCTTCAATGGTCTCGGCGACGCCATCGGAAAAATTTATCAATATCTCATACCGCCTGCCAGGATCATAGGCCCATCGCCGGCTTATTCGACGCATTCCTCGGCCGAGGCAGCCCATGCCAACGATCCGCCCATCACCTACGAACTGGACCCGCAAAACAACTGGTACCCGGATATGGATGATGTGTATAAGAAGGTGAAATACAACCCGAACATCGTCGGCATCCTCATTATCAACCCGGACAACCCGACGGGAATGGTGTATCCGATTGAGATTCTGAAGCGATTTGTGGAAATCGCCCGCGAATTTGATCTTTTTCTCATAAGCGATGAGATTTACATCAATGTAACTTACAATGGAGCGCGTGCCTATTCGTTGCCCCAGTACATCGAAGATGTGCCCGGTATCGCTCTCAAAGGGCTCTCCAAAGAAGTGCCCTGGCCGGGATCGCGCTGCGGCTGGGCCAAGTTTTATAACAAAGGCAGGGACCCCGAATTTGATAAGCTGTGCACCACCCTCGAAAATGCCAAAATGATTGAGGTGAGCTCTACCAAGCTGCCACAACTGGCCATCCCGAAGATTATGGGAGATTCCAGATATGTGGATTATCTTCATGAAAATAACGAGAAAATCGGGCGCCGCTCAAGACTCATCACCCAAATACTCGGATCGGCGGAAGGGATCTATTTCAATAAAACATCCGGCGCTTTCTATAATACCATCGTCTTTCGCGACGGTATACTCAATGACAAACAATTGCTTAAAATCCATGATCCCGCCGTGAAAAAAGTTGTTGAAGGATGGGTAAATCAGCCCGGAATACCTCCCGACAAGCGGTTCGTTTACTATCTGCTGGCAGCCAAAGGGATATGCGTTGTACCTATTTCGTCGTTTTGTTCAAATCTGCTCGGTTTTCGCGTCACCCTGCTCGAAGATGACGAAGAAGTGCTGAGAGAAACTTTTACGGGTATCCGTGAGGCCATACATGAGTATATCCGGAGCTAATGCCATGAAAAAACAGGCATTTTTTTAATGATTTGCCGATTGCAGGCTTTTGGCACCCTGACATTTAATTCAGGACTATATCTTTCCACTCCAACAGACAGACTTCCGACTGAAGAAGATTTAAGAGCCGAATTTTTCGGTGTGAACACAAAATAATTATATTTAATTCTCCAACCGGGATTTTTTGACCTGAAATGAGGGGATTGAATAGATATTCATATTAATGACAATGCTATGACAGTTGTGATTTTTGTTCTGGGATTTTTGTTCGGCGCTATTTTACGATATGCCAAAGTAAACAGGTTCAACACCATCAGCGGGCAGGCCATGTTGCGCGATCATACTGTTGCCAAAATGATTCTGGTGGCGGTCGGCGCCGGGATCATCCTGATAAATTTTGAGATCATGATGGGGTTTGCCTCATACCATATCAAACCGTTTCTGCTCGGGGGTGTGGTAACCGGTGGCGTGATCTTCGGCATCGGCATGGCGATACTGGGTTATTGCCCGGGCACCATGGCTGTATCACTTGGTGAAGGGTCGCTCGATGCACTGGTGGGCATCCTGGGCGGTCTGCTCGGTGGTTATGTTTATACACTTATCCAACCGTCTTTGAAATGGCTCATGGAGCCGGACTTTGGAAAAGTTTCATTGCATTCATTATTGGGAAATGGGTTTTTATTTTCCTTCCTGATCATCATTATCGGAGCGGCATTCATCAAACTTGCTTTCTATCTGAATAAGATAGAGAAGGCCAGCGGTAAAAAATGGCTGATCGCGGGCATAGCGCTGGCGGTGTTTCAGGCGATCGTATTTCATAAAGACGTGACAGACAGGGTCATCGGTGCATCAACGACCTATCCTTATCTCGGTGATCTGCTAGCGGGCAATACCAATAACAGCTATTTTCAAAAAATCCAGGTATCCGGGCACTGGGAGCTTATCTTTCTGTCAGGGGCGTTTGTAGCCGGTCTCGTCTATTCCCTCATCACGAGGGAATTTAAAGCCGTAGTGCTGCATGATAATTGGAAGAAATATCGAAAGCCATCTATACCCAACAGGATTATATGGGCCTTTATCGGCGGATTTATATTGATCCTGGGAGCCCGCATAGCCGGCGGGTGCACAAGCGGGCACGTGATTTCAGGCGGTATGCAACTGGCATTCAGCAGCCTCACCTTCGGAATATTTATGTTTGCCAGCCTTGTCGCGACAGGCAAATTGTTTTATAAAGCCGATAGCTAAACTTTAACATTTCGAACATTTAATTATTAACCACAGCAAGCGAGGCCCATGGCACAGAAAAAGACCTATTATACAAATCATCCAATATTGAGAAATCTCGGTGTGATCGCTATCATATTGCTCACACCGCCGTCGGCCATTCTGTTCTGGTACACCAGCCAGAACCTCGACGGATCATTTCTGGAGCTTTTCAGGTTTCTTGGAGAAAGGGGCATTTTCAGTGGCATTTATGAGATATGGGCGCCTGTATTCTGGGGCTCGGCCACCGCATGGAAGATCATAGTCATATTCGCCGCAGCGCAGATATTGTTTATGAAGGTACTGCCCGGCAAAAAAGTACACGGTCCGACCACACCAAACGGCTTCACTCCCGAGTACAAGCAAAATGGTTTTCTGTCGTTTCTTGCGTCACTTTTTCTTTTCTGGCTTCTGGGGTTTCAGATAGAGGTTTTCCGTCCGGCGATGATCTACGATCATTTTGGCGAGATACTCGGCGCGCTCAATGTCTTTAGCTGGTTTTTCTGTATCATTCTTTATTTCAAAGGCATTTACACACCGAGCACACCCGACAGCGGATCGAGCGGTAACCCGCTGTTTGATTACTATTGGGGCACCGACCTGTATCCGCATATTTTCACCATCAATGTAAAACAGTTTACCAACAGTCGTTTCGGCATGATGTCGTGGCCGTTGCTCCTCCTCGCGTTTGCCGACAAGCAGTACGAGCTCTACGGAGCGGTAAGCGATTCGATGATCGTGTCGGTGGTGCTGCAGCTTATTTATGTAGGAATATTTTTTTATTACGAATCGGGATATTTCAAGACGATGGACATCCAGGAAGACCGCGCCGGTTACTACATCGTGTGGGGCGTGATGGTGTGGGTGCCTGCCGTTTATACGCTCACGGCCCACTACCTCGTGCAGCATCCCAATCAACTCGGTTTCGGTTTTTCTGCTGTGCTCGTCGTGGTGGCTCTGCTGAGCTTCTGGAGCAAAACCAACATGAACCGCCAGCGTATCAACGTGCGTGAGCATGATGGCGATTATAATATCTGGGGCCACAAGGCGCGCATCATCAGGGCGAAATACACCGACAACAAGGGCAAGGAACGGGAGAGCATTTTGCTGGTAGATGGCTGGTGGGGCGTCACCAGGCATTTTCACTATGTGGGTGAGATCCTCGGCGCGCTGTGCTGGTCGCTGCCTGCGCTGTTCGACAACTTCATGCCTTATTTCTATGTGGTGTACCTCACCATCCTGCTGTTCCACCGCGCCAAGCGCGATGATGTAAAGTGCCGCCTGAAGTACGGGAAGTATTGGGACGAATACTGCCAAAAAGTGCCCTACAAGGTCATCCCCGGTATTTATTGATGATGGCCATGAAAAAACGGTGATTTTTCATAACTTATTTTGAGGGATGTATCTGATGGCATGCGGGCGCCATGTCTATTATCCACCATAGGAAAATATATAACGTTCCTACGGAACTCCTTCACACGAATTTGATTTGCAGGGATTTGCGTCCCTGCCTGTGATAAGCGATTCCTACGGAATCTTTTTCCCATGGAAATCAGGCGATTTTAATTGTAGCAAAAACCGGGAAGCCACTGCTGCAGGCAGGGCATATTACGGACAATGTCGCAAGACATTGGAAATCAAAGGCAGCGGGAGAGTTCCGTAGGAACGGCATCTAATAGTGACGGGCCTTGAGATGGCCGTTTTCCCATGAATTATCGTCCTTCTATTGCGCCCCTATCGGCGAGTCGTCGCATTTCAGATCGCCGAAGACATATTGCAGGCCATCCATGTAAAATTGCAATAGCCGCGGGTCCTCATAGCTTTGGGCATTGTGCGACGGCGACACATAAAAAACCCTTCCTTTTCCATAGCGCTTGATCCATGATACATAAGCCACTTTGTCTATTGGCTCATGCTTCATTTTTTGGATTTTGGCAAATTCCATGTAAAGTAACGGCCTGAAATTCTTTTTGAAATAGGCATTTTTAAACATGTACGGTTCATCGATGTGAACGAACGGCTTACCTTTGAATGCTTTGGCGAGCGGGTGGTTTTTATCAACGACATTCAGCTCAATCTTTTGCTGTGGCGGATGATAATCGAAGCTGCCGCCGAGCATCTCACTGAATTCTGCAGAATTGTTTTGCATGACAATGCCTCCGTGAAAGGCCATGAGCCCACCGCCGTTTTTCACGAACTCCAGCAGGTTCTTTTCGAACTCATCCGCTTTGGCAAAGCGCTCTGCATCCGTCATGTCTTTGTTGTCGAGCAGCGCATCGTAAAACAGGTTGCGGTGATCGCCCTTCGAGCAGTTGTTGTTCAGAATAATCGCGTCAAATTCATGGAGCCTGTCCTTTTCGAACATGGCGATGTCATTGCTTTGGGTCACATCAAAGGAACCCGTTTTGTCTGCCAGGATTTCGATTACCGCATCGCCGTGAGGGATGACCCAATGTTCATATCCGGTAAAGAGGGAAAACAACAGCACTTTAGGTTTTTGGGTAAACGGCACAGTGGTCTTTGCCGGCGCCAGGTCGTAGATCTTTTGCTTCCAGGCGTCGTCGAGCGGGAAAGGTTTTTGTGATTCGACCTGTGCAATTACCGCAGGTGAAATAAAAGCTGCGAGCAGAAAAATTATAAATGTCTTTTTCATTTCTAAGGGGTTTAAAGCAATAAAGATAAGCCTGATATAACCACATCATCAAGCCAAACGGTCACAATAACTCAACTTTTTTCAGATAATTAATTGTACAAATCCATGAAATATCGGTGTTTTTCGCAGCAAATTATGAAAAAGAAGTGTCACCTTTTTGACACCCTGCAATGCAAACTTATCAAGTCACCTCCGTTTATTTTGCCGGCGAGTAACATAAAGAGTAAAAGTTTAGGAATTCATTTTCATGGTTAGGTTGTCTGTTAGAAGGCGTTGGACGAAAGTCCTTCGCCTTTTTTTTAACCCAAAATTCTCAATAACCTTTCTATTCCGAGCTTAAATTACTTTAAAATCAGGCACTTCGTTCATGTTTGACTCGTCACCATAAAAGTGCATTATGCTTCCTCATCAAACGTGCTGATTTTCTTCCCGCCCTGGCGGGACAAGTTGTACTTTAACCTCTCATAACGAAATCCTGGTGAGAATTTTGGGTTTAATAATGGATCATAGGACGGTCATTGGCCCGGCAATCTTTTTCACCGAAAAAAATGACCGTTTTCTCATGCTTTGCCGATTTTTTTGAGAAATCCGAATTTCAAGCCCACATACACATTGATGCCGGGATTGGGGATGTTGAGGGTTTTCAGCCTGGACAGGTGATCGATATAGCGCACATTAAAAAGATTTTTAATACCTGTGGATATCTCCAACGGTTTGCCGCCGGTCAATATTTCCATGGATATTCCGATGTCCACAAGATTGTATGCCGGTGTCGGCGATTCGAGCATTCCGGTCCGGTTTTGTGCAAATTTGTAAGTATCGCGGATAAATACCTCCGTGATGCGGAATTTCCCTTTCGTATGTAATTCCGCCTTGAGCATGCTGTTTATCCTTGTAGCGGGTATCAATGGCAGGGGATTGCCATCATTATCCTCTGCCATAACCAGGGAAATATTGCTGCTGATGTGCAACCAGTGAACCGCATGGGGGTGAATGTGAATGCCGGCCTCCCCACCATACAACTTACTTGAAGATTGCGTATAGCGATACACAGGCACACCCTCAATTACCGAGTCAACGGGCATGAGAAAAATGTAATTATTGATGAAGTTGTAAAAGGGATTTACGGAAAGCCTCACATGATCCGTATGAAAATCAACGGTAAAATCAAACTGATTGGAGTATTCGCTTTCCAGCCCGGTGTTACCGATCTCATATCGCTGTGTGCCTTCGTGAATGCCGTTGGATAAAAGTTCGGAGGTGTTTGGTGTGCGGTAGCCTGAAGATAAGTTAAGTCTGAGGGTTATTTTATCACGGGCATAAACGCCCCCTGCCGAATAATTAAAGCTGCTGTAGGTTTTGTTGAATTGGGGGAAATTTGCTTCCGGAGACTGGAAAGGCTTCGCATCGATATTTCTGAAATCAACGCGCAGTCCCGCTTGAAACTGAAAAACCCCCGGCTTATAGTTGAAAATAGAAAAAGCACCGAAATCGTTGGTTGTGGCATCCGGAATCAAACGCTCCTCACCGTAATTCTTATTATGCTGGTTCATGCCTTGCAGGCCTGCTATGATGCTCAGCCTGTCTCTGACAGGCGCAGAAAGCCATTTGAGATTGTATGTGAACGTGCTGAGCTTCATATTGAGAATAGCGGTATTTTTATTATCCTCAAACTCGCGCCGGTTATTTTCTCCGTAACCAAGTATCAGATCCAGATGGCTGTCACCGATATACCATGTGTTGTCCAAGCTTAGGGTGTGCTGACTGACTTTCTGAAAGGGCAATTGCGTTTTG
>WGED01000191.1 GCA_015492915.1 Cyclobacteriaceae bacterium | reverse complement strand
GAGCCAATGGTTTTAACAACCTTATATTTGCCATCTGCTTTACTGATGATTTGGACTGAAATACTGCCTGAGGCATTGTTCTTTTTTCTTACAAACATGCCGCAATTTATCCCTTGGGACACCCAAATCTAAAAATAATCGGCCTTATCCGGCTCTATTGGCCCCTTTTGAAAAATGTGCGGAAAACAGGAAAATGGGATGACGCACAAACACGTCATCGGTAGCGACAGCGAAGCATCTGTCGAATTGAACCCTTTACCGGGCGTAGAATGTTTCTTCTACCCCACTCACCTTTACCCCTGGGTCATGCTGAACTTATTTCAGCATCTTGTTATTCCTGTGTAAAAACATTCAAGGCACACCTTAGCAGGATATAATTTCAGTAAATTATATGAGAAAACAGCTATTTTAGGCTAATACCCAAACACCATGCAGCCAATGGTCATGAACTGCTGGGCGTTAACGTTTTATGAGTTTTTTGTTATTTTTTATCCAGTTCTTCCAGGTTCTGTTTGGCGATTGCAAACTCCGGATCTATTTCAAGCGCTTTGTTAAAATGCTTCCGCGCCTCTTCCTTATTCCCTTGTTGCTTTTCGATCATTCCCCATAAATTATACGCGGCAGCCTCCAGTGTGACTTCCTGTTGTTCCGTTTCGGTTTTCGCAAAATTCAATTTCAGTGCCTTAGCCTGCGGATCCTTGATGATGATCCCAAGGTTGGTAATGGCCTCTGTATAACGTTCGAGACCGAATTGCAGCACGGCCACCTGGTATAGCACCCCTACGTCGTTGGTTTTCAGATATAAAGATTCGTACTGAGTTATTGCCTTGTCCCGTACACCGAGACTCTCGTACGACATGGCATTAATGCGCAGGGCATCGATATGATTGGGGTGCCTGGCCAGCACATCGCCGGAAACGAAAAGACTGGAAGCAAATATCTTATTTTCGAAATAATAATAGCAAAGCACCATCTTGATAGAATCATCATTGGGATCGAGGGCTATCAGCGAATATAACGCGTCTTTCGAAACAGCAGGGTCATTGTATTTCATACCGAAGATATACTTCATCTGATAATGCTTATACAAGCCCGAGTTTTGTATATCCTCATTCTGGGCATTGGCTACATTCAAAATAAAAATGGCCGGCAGGATCAGCCACAGGCTTTTCTTAAAAATTTTCATTACTCTTTACTTTTTGTTAATCCTTTTTCTTTACCTAATTTTTTCATCAGCTCGAAGGCTTCCCCGAAGTTGTTGTCGATTTTGCCTTCTAATATAGCTTCTTTTATTTCATCTTTTATTTCACCGACCAATTTTGATGGCGGAATATTAAAATATTCCATGATCACCTCGCCGGATACGGGTGGCTGGAAGTTCCTGATACGATCGCGTTCCTCTGTCTCCCGCAGCTTTTTTTCAACTTTATCAAAGTTCTTCAGGAACCGCTTGACTTTTATATCATTTTTCGATGTGATATCCGCACGACAGAGCGTCATGAGATCTTCGAGGTCATCACCCGCTTCAAAAAGGAGCCTGCGCAATGCCGACTCGGTGATCTCGTCGCTCACCAGTGCAATAGGGCGCAGGTGAAGCCTGACAAGCTTTTGTACATACTTCATCTTCTCGTTCAATGGCAACTTAAGCCTCCTGAAAATCCCGGGTACCATTCTCGCCCCCACCTCCTCATGGCCGTGAAATGTCCAGCCTGTTTTGGGGTCATAACGCCGGGTACGGGGCTTGGCGATATCGTGCAATATAGCAGCCCACCGCAGCCATAGGTTATCCGACTTCGCCGCAACGTTATTCAGTACTTTAATGGTATGGAAAAAATTGTCTTTATGGCCCTTGCCGTCAATCACTGACACGCCATGAAGATTGGCCATTTCCGGAAACACAATCTCCAGCACCCCGGCATGGAACATCAGGTTGAAACCATAGGCAGGGTCGGGCGACATAATCAGCTTGTTCAATTCATCCGTGATCCGCTCCTGCGACACGATTTTCAATCGTTCCTTATTGGTTGTGATAGCCTGAAAGGTATCGGGTGCGATGTCGAATCCCAATTGTGCTGCAAATCGAAAGGCACGCATGATCCTCAACGGATCGTCGGAAAAGGTGATGTCAGGATCGAGCGGTGTCCTGATGATTTTTCTTTTTATGTCCTTAACGCCCTCGAAAGGATCGATCAGATCACCAAAACCTTCATTGTTGAGCCGTATCGCAAGAGCATTAATCGTAAAATCGCGCCTGTTCTGATCATCTTCGAGGGTGCCGTCTTCCACAATAGGTTTTCGCGAATTGCGCCTGTAGGATTCTTTCCGGGCCCCGACAAACTCTATCTCCTTGTCGTCATATTCCAATTGTGCGGTACCGAAATTTTTAAATACATTCAGATGCACCCTGCCGTCGAGTTTGTCGGCTACCTTTTTTGCCAGTTCGATGCCGCTGCCCACACACACCACATCGATATCCTTAGACTCTTTGCCCATAATCAAGTCCCGCACATAGCCACCCACTACATATGTCTCAGTATCACCGGCCACCTCCCCTATCAGTTTCAGCAAGGCATTTGAATGTATTTTTTCCTTAAAATTCATAGTTATAGTTTAGCCCCGGTACATATTACCGGCAAAAATGCGGACAAATTTAGTATTTAAACCGGAAGGCCACAAAACACCCCGCTCTTCACACAGATTGTTTACTGAATTTTTGATCGTTTTGTCATATTAATTTAATTCAATCCATTACCTTTGTGTCCCATAAGTTTCACTGTAATACTATTTTTAACTTATGGGTCAGGTCAAATACATTTTTGTTACGGGGGGTGTAACCTCATCACTTGGAAAAGGCATCATTTCCGCGTCACTCGGCAAACTTTTAACTGCGCGAGGCCTCCGTGTCACCATCCAGAAATTCGATCCCTATATCAATGTCGATCCCGGAACGCTCAATCCCTACGAGCACGGCGAATGTTATGTAACGGAAGACGGCGCAGAAACTGACCTTGACCTGGGGCACTACGAAAGGTTTCTGGCAGTGAACACCAGCCAGAAAAACAATGTGACCACCGGTCGTATTTACCATAATGTAATCACCAAAGAGCGGGAAGGCGAATACCTCGGCAAAACCGTACAGGTGATCCCGCACATTACCGATGAGATAAAAAGAAATTTTCTGGCTCTCGGCCACAACGGTGATTATGATGTTATCATCACTGAGATTGGCGGGTCGGTCGGTGACATTGAATCATTACCTTTCATTGAAGCCATCAGACAGACGATCTGGGACCTCGGTCACGAGAATTGCATCGTTGTGCATCTCACATTAATCCCTTATCTCAAAGCGGTTGGTGAGTTAAAAACCAAACCCACACAACACTCGGTAAAAAAATTACTCGAATCAGGGATCCAACCTGATATCCTCGTATGCCGGTCGGAAAGACCTATCAATAACGATATAAGAAAAAAGCTGGCGCTCTTCTGCAATGTCCCGATCAACAGGGTTGTTTCATCCATTGATGCAAAGACTATCTATGATGTGCCGGTACTCATGCGCAAGGAAAAGCTCGATGAGCGCGTACTCGAATTATTCGGACTGCCTATTGACGGTGACCCCGACCTGAAGCATTGGGAAGATTTTCTCGAAAGACTTAAAAATCCCAAAAAAGAAGTGGATATAGCGCTGGTCGGGAAATATGTTGAACTGCACGATGCGTATAAATCAATCGCCGAGTCTTTCATCCATGCCGGCGCTGCCAACGAATGCAAAGTAAATGTAAGTTGGATCTCTTCCGAAGATGTCGATGAAGAAAGTGTGGAAGAAATGCTCAAATCTCATGACGGTATTCTGATCGCACCCGGATTTGGCGAGCGTGGATTTGAAGGCAAAATAGCGGCCGCACGATATGCCCGGGAAAATAAAGTTCCTTTCTTCGGTATTTGCCTCGGGCTGCAGGTTGCCGTGATCGAGTTTGGCCGTCATGTGCTCGGATACAAGGATGCCAACTCCACTGAGATGGACCCGATCACCAAAAATCCTATCATCGACCTAATGGAAGAACAAAAGAAAATCACGAAAAAAGGTGGAACTATGCGGCTGGGTGCTTATTCTTGCAGGCTCAAAGAAGGCACAAAGGTATTTAACATATATAAAGAGACCGATATTTCCGAACGCCACAGGCACAGATATGAATTCAACAATGACTATCTGGAAAGATTTGAAAGCAAAGGGATGATCGCCGCAGGCATTAACCCTGACTCCGGCCTAGTAGAGATTATGGAGCTGAAAAATCACCCGTGGTTCATAGGGACACAATTTCATCCCGAACTGAGGAGCAGGGCTGTTGAGCCCCATCCGTTGTTTGTCAGCTTTATCAAAGCAGCGCTGAAGAACAGGGAGAAAAAAGAGAAAGCATAGAGATTAACAGCACTTAGAGAATGGACAAAAATCAAGCAATAGGCTTTACTTTGATGGCTGCACTGTTAATGGTGTATTTTTATTTTTTTGCACCTCAGCGGCCACAACAACCGGAAGGAAGCCAGGCCGACACGATAAGCACTGTAACAAACAAACCTGACACAACCCAGGCCCCAACACCACAAGCTAAAGAAGAAGCGGAGCAACCCGTTGCTGAAGCATCGAAAGACTCGGCAGAAGTGAGCGTGACGCAGTTCGGTATCTTTTCCACCGCCATGGAAGGTGAAGAAAATGAAGTCACCATCGAAAATGACCTCCTCGAATTGAAATATTCGACTAAAGGCGGTTTGATAAAAAGAGTTGCACTGAAAGAATATGACGATTATCAATATAAGTTTCCTCTTGTTTTGCTCGATGAGCAGTCGAGCAGAGTCAGATATATTATCAGTACTCAGTATGGAAGTATCGATCTTGCCGATCTGTATTACAACTCAGATATTCAACAACAGGGAGACACAACCGTACTCACTTTCACAGCCGATCTGGCTACGGGCACTTACATAAAACATATTTATAAGCTGGCGCCGGATAATTACCATTTCACTCATAAATTCGTCATCTATGGCCTTGAGAATGAAATTAAAGGGAATAATGTGTCGATGATATGGGACAATAAACTGAAGCGCCTTGAAACGGACATCGAGTACAGCAGAAATTACACGACCATTAATTACTGGCTGGTTAATGATCAGGACATGGAAGAACTAAAAGCAAGATCTTCCGACAAGCAGGAAGTGACTTTCAATCAGCCTGTAAGCTGGTTTTCTTTCAAACAGAAATTTTTCACTTCGGGTTATGCTTTTAATAAACCTGTCTCCTCAGGTTATTTTTCATCAATCTACGACGAATCCGACACCGTGACAGTAAAATATTGCCGTTCGGTCATAGACCTGCCTTTAAGCCACTTTACCGAAGATTCAGCGCCGAACAAGCAGTATTATGGCCCCAACAAACTGAAATATCTCAAAAAAGTTACAAAGGGATTTGATGAAAACCTCTATCTCGGCTGGCCGGTAGTGAAGTGGATCAACAAATACGTGATCATCACAATTTTCAATTTCCTTGAAAAGCATATAAGCAGCTATGGAATTATCATCATTATTCTGGTCTTCATCATCAAAATCATATTGTCACCGCTGACTTATAAATCGCACATTCAGATGGCCAAAACCAAGGCTTTGAAGCCGGAACTGGATGAACTCAAGAAGAAGTACGGTGGTGATATGCAAAAGATGCAAGCAGAGCAGATGAAGCTGTATTCCCAGGTAGGGGTGAATCCGCTGAGTGGTTGTATTCCCATGCTGTTGCAGATGCCAATCTTGTTTGCCATGTTCCAGTTCATTCCCCATGCGGTGGAGCTGCGGCATGAATCATTCCTTTGGGCCCATGATCTTTCCACCTATGATTCCATCATTTCGTGGAGTGCAAATATTCCGCTTATCAGTAGTTTTTACGGCAACCATGTGAGCCTTTTTACCCTGTTGATGACGGTTTCGACTATTTTGTACACATGGATCAACAGCCAGTCAACGGCACAGATGGAAGGGCCTATGAAAAGCATGCAATATTTCATGCCTATCATCTTCATGTTCGTGCTTAATAAATTTCCGGCAGGGCTTACATTCTACTACTTTGTTTCCAATCTCGTTTCCTTCGGACAGATCGCTGTTATCAGAAAATTTGTCGATGACGAAAAGATCAGGGCTATCCTCGAAGAGAACAAACGAAAAAATGCCAACAAGAAAAAATCAAAATTCCAGGCCCGCCTTGATGAAGCACTCAAGGCAACTGAACAGGCTAAGAAAAAGAAGGGCAAAAAATAATTTTAACCCAAAATTCTCACCAGGATTTCGTAATGTGAGGTTGAAGTACAACTTGTCCCGCCAGGGCGGGAAGAAAATCAGCACGTTTGATGAGGAGGCATAATGCACTTTTATGGTGACGAATCAAACGTGAACGAAGTGTCTGATTTTGAAGTAATTTAAGCTCGGAATAGAAAGGTTATTGAGAATTTTGG
>WGED01000190.1 GCA_015492915.1 Cyclobacteriaceae bacterium | reverse complement strand
CATAAAAAACTACCTTTAAGCGAGAACGTTTCACCAGCATTTAACACCAGCCCATTATATATTCTACCCGCCCCTTATTACCACATCGCTCCAAAGGGATTCCGTCAGCGCGCATGGCAACATTACCCCGCCCCACAGGCGACAACCTCCGTTCCGAAACACGCGACACCCTATCAACCCACTGCAAGCCTTGCTTGAAATTCATTCCCACCGCACATATTTCGGAAATTTAAGTAAGACGTTCTTTGGAGAAAAGCGCTATGGAACAAAACGGAAAAAATCCCGGTGTATTTACCGAGACCCGCAAACACTGGCCCGTAATGACTTTTTATGAACGCTTCGAGCAAGTGGTCGCCATCATCCTCAGCTTCGCCATTGCAGTGGTGGTGATCGTGGCGCTATGGGAGCTGGTATCACATATCGTCAGTTTGCTGCTGGCCGGGACACTGGACCCGCTGGAGCATAGTGGGTTTCAAAACATTTTTGGCATGATCATGACACTGCTTATCGCCATGGAGTTCAAACACTCCATTATCCGCGTCATCCACCGCCACGAAAGCATCATTCAGGTGAAAACAGTGCTGCTCATCGCCATGCTCGCCCTGGCGCGCAAGTTCATAATTATCGACTCCGCCACTATTGATGCCGATAAGCTGGCGGCGCTGGCAGCCGTCCTTCTCGCTCTGGGTGTAGCCTATTGGCTGGTGCGCGACGGTAAAAGCCATTAACCCGTTAAAACACCCCACTGACCATAAATAACCATAGTATTAAGCGGGATACCCACAGCCATATCCACTATTTCATCATGGTATTTGAGCGGTATTGACCCGGATTTACATATGCTTTACCCTGCTTCAGCCTGAAAGCTAACTGTTATCCGGCATTTTTCACATCATTGATACAATCAGATAAAGGGGAGTTGGCTATGACATTTGCTATTACGCTTTTTGTTATACTTATGGGTACTGCATTTGTAGGTATGTTTACCTCTTAATTGGCCATAACCAGCGGTTTTTCCACTGGGTAAATTGCCAAAAAAGGGCTGAGACAGCAGTATATTGCTTCAGCCCTTTTTTATTGCGTGTTATCTTAAACCCGGTGGTTCCCCGCAAGTTTGTAATAAATATTTTGCGGTAAAATCTACCTCGTGCTCGATTTCGCGCACCAAATCGGCAAAATTTTCTGCAAAACCATTTTTTCTGGCCCGGTCAACAAGCGCATCACACATTTCCGATAGCTTCCGGGCGCCGAGATTGGCGCTACTCCCCTTTAATGAATGAGCAGAAAATTCAATGTTATCCACATCAAGATCTTGAATGGCTATGCGCAACTCATCGAGCCGCTTGTCAGCACCATCAATAAATAACAGGACAATCTCGACATACTGTTCTTCTGAAAGCACCGAAGCCAGGTCATTCAACAATTTAAAATCAAAATGTGCGGATAAATTTACAGCATCATCGTGAGTGCTCGTCAAATTGTTATCCGTGACGGCAGGGCTAACCTCACTCTCTGCACCGCCACTGTCTATTTTGAACCTGGAAAAAACGTCGCGCAGTGCTTTTATGCGTATGGGCTTAATCAAAAAATCGTCCATCCCTGAAGACAAACAGGCCTCACGGCCTGTATCCAGCGCATTTGCAGTCAGTGCAATAATCGGCGTGCGTTCCAGATTTTTTTCATACTCCAGGTTTCGCATCTTCATCGTGGCTTCAAACCCATCCATGACCGGCATCTGACAATCCATTAAAACCACATGATATTTCTTCGACTGAAATAACAAAAATGCCTGTAAACCATCATCAGCAACATCAACGCTATAGCCTTGCTTTTGCAGCAATGCCACCGAAATCTGTTGGTTTATCGCATTGTCCTCAACTAAAAGTACTGTCGTAACATCATTCTGTATTGAAGGGTATTGATATGTATCACCTCCATCGTCGGCGTCCCCCCTGTCCCGCAACAATGAAAAAATCTCAAACAATGCCGCACGCCGAAGCGGGCGGCTTATACTCTCATCAAGCTGGAAAGTCCTGACCTTGTCTGTACTATTGCTGTCCGAGAGCCGGAAAAGTCCGATATATTTTTTGGCGGCAACGACTTTTTTTCGTAAATTACAGGCATCAGTGATATTGCAGTCCAGCAATTCATCAATATCCAGTATGGCAAAATCAGCTGAAGGAACGTCCTGGCCGGCAAAAGCATCACTCGTACAATCACTAGACTTCACCACGGTACAGCCCCAATATTGAACAAGGCTGGTTATCGCCTCCCGAACAACAGCACTTGGCACAAAAATATAAACGCTTAAGCCATGAAAATATCCCTTTTCCCGATGATTTACCGCTCTTCCCGAAGGGGCAAGCTTAACGGTAAACCAAAATGTACTGCCAATTCCTTCTATAGAATCAACCCCCATTTGCCCATCAAATAATTTCACCATTTGTTGACAGATTGACAACCCCAGACCAGTCCCACCATATTTCCGGGTGGTGGATTCATCGGCCTGCGTAAAAGTATTAAATATTAATTTTTTAGCGGAATCAGAAATACCAACACCGGTGTCACGTATGATAAATTTAAGAAATCCACCCTCCTCTGACGAGTAATTTTTATCGCATTCCAAGCCAATAAATATTTCACCGTTATCAGTGAATTTCATGGCATTACCAATCAGGTTGTTTAAAATCTGCCGTAATCTGGTCGGGTCACCAAGAACGTAGTCAGGAACATCATTATCAATATGACAAATAACCTCGACACCCTTATCCTGTATTTTTTTGGCGTATAAACCGACCACTTCTTCAAGCAAATGCCGCACATCAAAGGGAATAGACTCAAACTCAATTTTCCCTGCTTCAATTTTTGAGAAATCCAATACATCATTGATTACGGACAACAACGCTTCTGCCGAATTATAAGCCGTATCAACAAAATATTTTTGCTCAGAAACCAAACGGGTATCACGCAATAAATCCAACATACCCAATACCCCGGTCATAGGTGTCCGAATCTCATGACTCATATTGGCAAGAAAAGTTGATTTTGCTTTTGTTGAATCCTCGGCCTGCGAATACGCCAATGATAACTCGGTATTTTTTGCGCTTAATTCCTGGCTCTTCTTTTTTACGTTCTGTGTTACTGCCCGCGCAATGGCAACACCTACCACCAGCGTAAAAAAGCCTAGCAAAAGCAGCATCAACCAAATAAACTGATAGTCATTTCTATTGCTTTGTACAGCGGCATCAGTATATTGCTGCTGTAAATCGATTAGTCCATCCAAAGTATCAAGCAATATTTTTTGTGCCTCAAGGCCTTCAGTTACCGCAACAGAGATAACATTATCCGGTGTTTCCTGCATCAACAGCTCAGCAACCTTGCGGTTCTTCAGCTGTGCTTCATTTGCCGCCATTTCCAGGTGTTTATAAATGTCCTGTTCTTTTTCATTTGCACCCAACTTAACCAGCTCTTCCCTGCGACTGCGATAATCACCAGCATATGAATAAAAACGTAACAGTTCCGCGTCACGGGAAAAATAATCATCCATTGCCAACATTGTGTAAATGCTGATCGCTCTTTGCAGAATGGCATCGCGCATGGCAAAAGCCAATGCAACCTTTTTATTATGTACATCAACAATAGCCTCCATATTGGAATTAAACTCGTTTAACCGATACAAGCTCACTGAGGTAACCAGCAAAACAAGGACCAATATGGCGCTAAACCCCATACCCACCACATTTGACAAACGACTATATTCTGTACGTTTTTTTTGCTTCTGATGAAAACGTTGCCACGGCGCTCGCATTACCACCACCTCGAAACGTAACTGTCAGTTTCTAAACAAACAGGCATGACGCCGTGTTGGGATCGGCCGCTGTTAGAATAACTGCGCAACCCTGCAAAACAGGCTGACTTTAGTATTTTCTGATTATTCAAAGACATACAACCCATCATCAGTATCACTCTGTAAGTAAAATAGTGATTTTTTCGGGAAAACCCCTGAAGTTCCGATGCATTTTGCCGCTATTTTGCAGAGAAATCATTACTTATGGATATCAATCTTCATGGGTTTCAGCACAGCTGGAAATTAAACATATGTGGAATAGGGTCAGGACGATTCCGCGACAACACCTCGTGCGTAAGATTAACGTCTTTGCAAAGGCATTAATATGTGCCGCTTTTTTACTTCTTTCAACATTTAGTGTGGCCGCTGAAAACGCCACCATGCCAACAAAAACCGCCACCCCCATAAAAGATATACGAATTCTGATTGATATTTCAGGAAGTATGAAAAAAACTGATCCCAACAACCTTCGCCAACCTGCCGTCAAACTGTTTGCCAACCTTTTACCAGAAAATATACTTTCCGGTGTATGGACGTTCGGCAAGTGGGTCAACATGCTGGTTCCCCACGGTATGGCCGACTCAGCATGGAAAGCCAATGTCCATACACAGGCACAAAATATCAACTCAACGGGTCTGTTTACCAATATTGAAGAAGCACTGCGGCGCGCAACCTGGGACTGGAAAGAATATGATCCCGCATATGAACGCTCAATGATTATTTTATCGGATGGAGTGGTCGATATATCAAAAAACCCAGAAGAAAATAGAAACTCAAGATCAAGAATCCTAAAGGATATACTGCCATCTCTCACCAATGCCAAAGTAACAATTCATACCATTGCCTTATCATCCTTATCCGATAAGGATTTATTACAACAACTTTCCTTTGCCACTGGTGGTATACATGAAACCATTGAAACAACAACAGAACTGGATAAAACATTTATGCGCATATTTGATGTCGCAACACCACGGGATGAAATACCCCTTATTGACAATCAGGTAAAAATTGATGAGAGCATCAAAGAAATAACATTTTTGATATTTCGCAAGGAAAAATCACCAAAAACCGTTATCATCGCCCCATCAGGCGGTAAATATACTAAAAACAGCGAGGATGTTACCTGGCATTCTGAAAAACGATATGATTTGGTTACAATAAAAAACCCGGAAACAGGGACCTGGGGAATCAATGCAGACACTGATCCGGATAATCGGGTTATGGTGGTAACCGATTTACGGCTTATCACCAACCGGCTTCCTGATAACATCCTGTCAGGAGATAGAATCCCCTTTTATGCGCACCTGGAATCTGAACAGAAAATCATAAAACGCCGGGACTTTCTTCATTTTGTGCGCATGTCCATCAGACACTTCAACGAAACAAAGAAAAAAAAACGCTCTGTTAAACTAAAAGATGATGGAATAGGCATTGATGAAGACAAAAGGGATGGGATTTATTCAGCAGAAATAAAAAAAACCAAAACCTTGGGAAAGCATACATTTGAGCTTCTCGTTAATGGAACCACATTTAAACGGAAAAATACAAAAATAATAAATATTGTTAAAT
>WGED01000189.1 GCA_015492915.1 Cyclobacteriaceae bacterium | reverse complement strand
GCCCTGATCCACTCCGATATCATCGAGAAAGAGCCTGACAACAGCGCTGCAGGTGTTTTTGTCGGCATCCAATGGCAGGGCACCCCCGTCGCCCGTGATCTCCCTGATCCGCACCGTGCCCGAATCCGATTTTTTCAGCACAACCTCATCGCCCGGCTCCTCAACGGCGAAGCCGAGAATGTCGAAGCCGCAGGTCACATTGGCTACGGTGGCCGGAGCGAATACTTTGATGGATCCGTTCATAATTTTATCCCAGATAATGGCTGATACTGATGATCTCCGCAAACACGCCCGCAGCGGTCACCTCCGACCCCGCGCCGGGTCCCCTGATGACCAAAGGCCTCTCGAGATAACGGTCGGTGGTGTAGGAGATCATGTTGTCGCTGCCGTCAAGGGTGTAAAAAGGATTGGAGGCGTCGACGGACTCGAGACCCACAGTGGCCTTCCCGTCCTCCATCCTCGCGATGTAGCGCAACACCTCGCCCTTCCTTTCGGCTTCATCTCTCAATTGCTCAAAATGGTCATCGGCTTTTTCAAGCTCTATGAAAAAATCATCAATTGTCGACGCCTGGATGCACGCTGGGGGCAGGATATTTCTGATCTCCACGTCTTCAAGGCACAGGTCATGACCAGCCTCTCTGGCCAGGATCAGTATCTTACGCGCCACATCCATACCGTTGAGGTCGTCACGCGGATCGGGCTCGGTATAGCCTTTTTCACGGGCTTCGCTCACCACTTCACTGAAGCGCCTGCCCTTTTTAAAAGCATTGAAAATATAGGACAAAGTGCCTGACAGCACGCCTTCAATCTTCAGTATCTTGTCTCCGCTGTTGATCAGGTCGTTGAGGGTGGTGATGACAGGCAGCCCCGCACCCACGTTGGTCTCGTACTGGTATTTCACGTCGTTGCGCACCGCGAGCTTTTTCAGTTTCCTGAAGCGCTCCAGGTCGCCCGAGCCTGCCAGCTTGTTGGGCGTGGTGATGGAGATCGAATATTTCAGCACTTTCTCATATTCGTTCACTACCTCGTGGCTCGAGGTGCAGTCCACAAAAACGGAATTCTGCAGGTTCATGGCGATCATCCTGTCCACGAATGTGGCGGCAGTCGATTTTCGCCCTTTTTTCATGAGGTTTCCCTTCCACCCTTCCAGCGGCAGCCCCTCTTCGTTAAAGATCATCTTCTTCGAATTGGCCATGCCCACGATATTAATCTTGAGTGCGTGTTCCTTGATCAGGTTCTCATTGTGCCTGGCGATCTGACTGATCAGCGTGCTGCCGATCAGGCCCGTGCCGATCAGGAATACGTTGAGCGTCTTGATCTCCGAAAGGAAGAACACTTCGTGGATGGTATTCAGCGTTTTGGAGATATCCTTTTGCGAGATCACGATCGAGAGGTTGCGTTCGGAGGACCCCTGGGCGATCGCAGCCACATTAATGCCGTTTTTCCCAAGCGCATTGAACAGCTTGCCTGCGATGCCGGGCGTCTTTGCCATGTTCTCGCCGATGATAGCCACGATCGACATGTCCTTCTCCACCACCACCGAGTCGATCTTGCCATTCTTTATCTCCCTGTCAAACTCACGCTCGATCACCCTCCTGGCTTTCGAACTGTCCTTCGGTTCTATGGCAAAGCAGATCGAGTGCTCCGACGAGGCCTGCGTGATGAGAATGATGTTGATATTGTGTTGTGCCAGGGCGCCGAACAGCCGCGACGACACGCCCGCGACACCTACCATACCGCTCCCCTGCAGGTTGACCAATGAGATGTCCGTGATGGACGAGATGCCCTTGACGAGGTAATTGCCCGAACCGGCAGTGCTCTTGATGAGCGTGCCCGGGAAACCGCGGTTGAAAGTATTCCTGACCCTGAGCGGTATTTGCTTTTTGAAAGCGGGCTGCAGCGTCGGCGGATAGATGACCTTGGCGCCGAAATGCGACATTTCCATGGCTTCCTCATAGGTCATCTCGCTGAGCGAAAAGGCTTTCTTCACATGCCTCGGATCGGTGGTCAGCACGCCGTCCACATCGGTCCATATCTCGATTTCCTCCGCATCCAGCGCAGCGCCGAAAATGGCTGCCGTGTAGTCCGAGCCTCCCCGACCCAACGTAGTAGTTTCGTTCTTTTCCGTCGAGCTGATAAAACCCGTGATGATTTGTATGGCGGGGTGCTCCCTGAAATATGCACGGATATTTTGTTCCGTCAGCTCCACCTTCACCCTCGCATTGCCGAAGCAGTCGTCCGTCCTGATGAGCAGGCGCGCGTCGAGCAGCTCGCTGTCGAGCCCTTCCTGCTGCGCATAGGCGTTGATGATGTAGCACGAGAGGCGCTCGCCGAAGCTGAGGAGCAGGTCGGTGGTCCTGGGCGAAAGCTCCTTGAGCAGGTACACGCCATGCGTCAGGTCTTCCAGCTCGTTGAGTATCTTCTTGACCGACGCCAGCGCGTGGCTTTGGTTTTTTACTTTCAAAAGGTCCTTGAGTGTATTGAAATGGAGCTTTTCGATCTCCTTGAGCAGCACTTGGTAATCAGGGTCATTGGAAGCCGCTTTTTGTCCAAGCTTCAGCAATTTATTGGTGACCCCGGCCATCGCCGAAGAGACTGCCGCGACATGAATGCCCGTTTTCTTATAGTCGGCAATGATATCGACCACCTTCCTGATGCTGCCGGCAGAACCGACCGAAGAACCACCAAATTTTAATACTTTCATGAAACCATTCAATAAAATTATTTTCGCTTAAATTTCTATTCCAGGCATTTTTTATTCCACCCCCCATTTCTTCCGAATCGACATACTTTAATCCGGAATCAAAATCATTTTTACTGTATTTCAATTATCAAATACTCCCTATAATGCTATGTCACGAATAAAATGACGCTGGGTGTAGTTGCAAACTACACCCTGATATATATAAAACAGATTTAAAATCCTTACAATCGTTGCAAACGATCCATATTAGGTAGGCTGCCTCAAAAGATGGAATCTAATAAAAATTTCACGCAAAGTCGTCAAGAACGCAAAGATAAATAATTGATTTTCATGACTTTAATTCTTATCGCCTCTACTTCTTGGCGTGAAACAGAACTTTTGAGACAGCTTTCCGGTTAATCATATTTTTTTATTGAATAAAACAAATTTCACTTTAAACTTGAAATGATAAGTTTCTGACTAAACCATTCCCCCTTGTTTAAGGGGGACTTTTAGGTTTTATGTGTCACTTTGTGATTTAACAGGCCCACTTCATTCATAAAGACGAAACACATAGCTCCCTTCCCCCAGAAGGTAAGGAAGTGGACATATCAATTATCCCTGAATCTCTTTTTACCGAAAATCAGGTTGACAAAAATAGCAAGGGAATGATTAATTCGGCCCTGAATTGCGGATTATTTTAGTTTTTTGGCCGCTTCCCAGTATTCATCCATCTCATCGAGCGACATTTCGGAGATCTTTTTGCCGTCACGCGAGGATTCCGTTTCGAGATAGGTGAATCGCTTGATGAATTTTTTGTTCGTTCTCTCCAGCGCCTCCTCGGGATTAATGTCGAGAAATCGCGCATAGTTGATCAGCGAGAAAAGCAGGTCGCCAAACTCCGACATCGCTTTTTCCTTATCAACAGGTTCTTCGCGTTCGGCATTGAATTCCTGTCTGAATTCCCGCATCTCTTCTTCCACCTTTTCCCATACCTGTTCCTTCTTTTCCCAGTCAAACCCGACTCCCCGCGCTTTTTCCTGTATCCTCATGGCCTTCACCAGGGCAGGCAGCGATTTCGGCACGCCGCCCAGCACGGTTTCATTGCCTTTTTCCTTCAGCTTCAGCTTTTCCCAGTTTTGCTTCACATCCTCATCATTTTTTACTTCCACATCACCGTATATGTGCGGGTGGCGGTGGATCAGCTTGTCACAAATACCGTTGAGCACATCCGCCACATCAAAAACGCCTTTTTCATCACCGATCTTTGAATAAAAAACCATGTGCAACATGATATCGCCCAGCTCTTTTTTGATCTCCTGCAGGTTGTTTTCAAGGATCGCGTCCGACAGCTCGTAAGTCTCTTCGATGGTGAGATGCCGCAGCGATTCCATGGTCTGTTTCTTATCCCACGGGCAGTTGAGACGCAGTTCGTCCATGATGGTGAGCAGGCGGTTAAAAGCTTCCAGTTTCTCCTTGCGGTGCTTGTCTTCCGTTTTGATGATGTCAGGCATAAAAGTGATATTTTTTTAGTTTCAAAACTATAAACATTACTCAAAAGTTATTCGTTATAAAAGTAATATTTAACTTTGGCGCAAAATTAAAAATAATGGTTACCATATTATTAGCGATCGGATTACTGGCAGTGTTTTTCGTATTTCTGTCCATCAGGCTTATATTCATCAAAGACGGACATTTCAGAGGCACCTGTGCATCAAAAGGGCCGTTTCTCGATAAAATCGGCGGGTCTTGTCCCACCTGCGGCACCAATCTGGCTGCCGGGGGCAGCTGCAAAAAGGAAGAACAGAAGATCAAGGTGAAAAGATTCTTCACCAAGTTGCAGGGATAAAACCATAACCTAATTTTGTCACTTTTTAATGTATTGATTCTTCCAAACATAAACCTACCATGACACTCATCAAATCGATCTCCGGTATCAGGGGAACCATCGGCGGTATGGAAGGCGAAGGCCTCACTCCGCTCGATGTTGTGAAATTCACCGCTGCTTTCGGCTACCTGTGTAAAGAAAATTCGGAAAATAATAAAATTGTCATAGGGCGTGATGCCAGGGTTTCGGGCCCTGTTGTGTCTGATATCGTATCGGCCACGCTGCGCAGCATCGGCATGGATGTAGTTGATCTGGGCTTGTCAACCACACCGACGGTAGAGATCGCCGTGCCGATGGAAGAGGCTGCCGGAGGCATCATCATCACGGCAAGCCATAATCCGGGGCATTGGAACGCTCTGAAACTGTTGAACCATGAAGGGGAATTTATCTCTGCCGAAGACGGTAAGAAGGTGCTCGCAATGGCGGACAGCGGTGAGATCGAATTCGTGGAAGTAAACCATCTGGGCAAATACAGGCAGGACGACACCTACATCGACAAGCATATCGAGAAGATACTCGAACTGCCGCTGGTGGATGTGGAAGCCATCACGGAGAAGGATTTCCGCGTCATCATCGACTGCGTAAACTCAACGGGTGGTCTGGCCATCCCGAAGTTGCTCAGGGCGCTTGGCGTCAGCCATGTCGCGGAATTCAATTGCGAGCCGACGGGCATCTTCCCGCACAACCCGGAACCGCTGCCTGAGAACCTGACACAGATCTCCACCGAAATGGAAAAAGGCCATTACGACCTTGGATTTGTCGTGGATCCCGATGTGGATCGTCTCGCCATCCTGATGGAGGACGGCACGCCTTTCGGCGAAGAGTACACTCTAGTGGCAATAGCCGATTATGTACTGAAGCATTCGCCGGGCAACACGGTATCCAACATGTCATCGACCAAGGCGCTTAAAGACATCACGCTGAAAAAAGGCGGAAGCTATGCCTCTGCACCTGTCGGTGAAGTGAACGTGGTGGAGAAAATGAAAAAGACCAATGCCATCATCGGCGGTGAGGGCAACGGCGGCGTTATTTATCCAAAGCTGCACTACGGACGGGATGCGCTGGTGGGAATAGCGCTCTTTTTGAGCCATCTGGCAAAATTCGGCAAACCCGTCTCGTTCCTGAGAGGCACTTATCCGAACTATCACATTTCCAAAAATAAGATTGAACTCACGCCCGAAGTGGATGTAGACACAATCCTCGAGGCCATCAAGGAAAAATACAAAAACAACCCCATCAACACTGAGGATGGCGTGAAGATCGAGTTTGAGAATGAGTGGGTGCACCTGCGCAAATCCAACACGGAACCCATCATCCGCATTTACTCTGAGTCGGAGACGCTGGCCACGGCAGAGCACCTCGCCAACAAGCTGATCAACGACATCCGGGAGCTGATCACGCACCACACCACAGAGGAATGAGCGTTTATCTCGACAATGCGGCCACAACGCAGCTTGACGAGCGGGTGCTCGAAGCGATGCTGCCCTATCTGAGCGAGCATTTCGGCAACCCCTCTTCGATCCACAGCCACGGCCGTTTTGTGCGGTCTGCCATAGAAAAAGCACGGAAACAGGTCGCGGAGATCCTGAACGCAGCGCCCGCGGAGATATTCTTCACCTCGGGCGGCACCGAAACAGACAACACGGTGATCCGCGGCGCCATCACGCGATACGGCATCAGGCATGCCATCACTTCGAAAATCGAACACCACGCCGTACTGCACACACTCGAACACCTTGATAAAGAGGGCATTATCGAACTGCATTTCGTCGGGTTGGACCGTGACGGGCAGATCGATTATGACCACCTCGAAAAATTGCTCAAATCCCATGACAATGCTTTCGTATCGCTGATGCACGCCAACAACGAGATCGGCAACATCACCGACATTGAGAGGGTGAGCGCGCTGTGTCATGAGTTCGGGGCATATTTTCATTCCGATACGGTGCAGTCGATCGAACACCTGAAGATCGATTTCCTGAAACTGAAGCTCCATGCCGCGGCAGGCTCGGCACACAAATTCCACGGCCCCAAAGGCATCGGCCTGATGTACCTGAACGCCGAAAAACCCATCCCTCCCATGATCATCGGCGGCGCCCAGGAGCGCAACATGCGCGGAGGCACGGAGAATGTGGCGGGCATCATCGGGCTGGCCGAAGCGCTGAAAATCGCCCATAAGGAACTCCATGAGAAACAGGCCTATTTGCGCAAGCTCAAGGAGTACGCGATCGGACGCCTCCATGAGCAATTCCCGCAGATCACCTACAACGGCCGGAGCGGCGATCTGCAAAACAGCCTGCACAAGATACTGAGCCTCGCCATCCCCGGCGTCGAAGACAACGACATGCTGCTCTTCAACCTCGACATTAACGGCATCTCCGTGAGCGGCGGTAGTGCATGCGCAAGCGGCACCAGCATCGGCTCCCATGTGCTCGATGAACTGCACCTGCCCCCGGACACGGGCGCCATCCGGCTGTCCTTCAGCAAATTCAACACGGAAGAGGATATCGACAGGTTTGTGGAAGAGTTGGGAAAGATTTTAGGGAATTGATTCTCCGGGGCTAAAGTACTTTATCAGCAACGCCCTTATTTGCCACTTACCGGTATGGCAAAATCACTTCATTTCGCTTTGCCCTTGTTGGGTATCCGCGGTGGTTTTTAATTTTTTCCACTCCATAAACAATCTTCTGTTGTTTTCAATTACAATAACTGTAACGATCACTTTGAGGTAAATTACTACATCCGGATTTGCCCAAAACCATATAATTAGAATTGCACCAACAAATACCGCTAAATACAATCTGTATTTAACAGATAATTTTGATTTTAAAAAAGCAACCCATACCAATATCGAAATAACAGCAATGAGCAATAATATTTCCATGACTTTTGATTTTTTACACTGTCACTGATCTAAGCGTCCGTAATCAGTGGAACTACATGAAAAATTAATCATTTTTCATGAGACAGGCAAGGCCATCACTCCGGCAGCCAGTTCCGGAAATTGAATTTTTTGATCTTTACGCCGAGATCATTGTCCCGGAAGGCATGGGAAATGACCATATTTTTCAAGGCTTCAACCCAGCGGTCATGGCTGTTGAGGCTCTCTACAAGCTGCCACTCTTCGCCGCCATGCTCCAGAAAAAGCGCCTTGAATTCATGCCCCACCTCTATGGTCGTCTCAAGACAATCGGCAGTAAACGACGGACAGAAAACCAATATCCTCTTTTTCCCTTCGGACGCCAGCCTTTGGATCTCCTCTTCGGCATAAGGCCGTATCCACGGGTCTTTGCCCAGCCGCGACTGGAAAAAGATAGAGTACTGATCGTCTGAAAGGCCCAGCTTTTCGGCCAGTTTCCGGGAGGTCAAGTAACACTGCGCGCGATAGCACCAGCGGTTTTTGGAATGATAGTCCGCGCAGCAGTGCTCATCGAGCCGGCAATGGCCATCGACCGACCCTTTGTGAATGTGCCGCTCGGGCAGGCCGTGATAGCTGAACACAATATGGTCGAAATCCATGGATTTCATGTATTTTTTACCCAGTTCGGCAAAGGTGGCGATCATACCCTCATCAACAGGGAACTGAGCTATGTATTTTATCTGCGGTTCCTGCCTCAGCTTTTTAAGTTCCTCCTCCACCTTCTCCATCACCGAACCCGTGGTGGCAGAGGCGTACTGAGGGAACATCGGAATGGCAATGATCTTTTTGACATTTTGTGCGAACAGCTCCTCCAGCGCTTTGGTGATCGTCGGTTTCTGATAGCGCATCCCGAAAACGACCAGAAACTCATCGCCCAGGCTTTGCTGCAGCTTTTTCTTCAGACCGTGGCCGTGAAAGAGCAACGGCGAGCCGCGCTCCTCCCACAGTTGCTCATACACCTTGGCGGACTTAGGCGCACGGAACGGCGCGATGATCAGGTTTACGAGCATCCAGCGCCAGATGTACGGGATATCCATTACGCGGGCGTCCATGAGAAATTCGCGTAAATATCTGCGCACATCGCGCACCGAGGGGCTGTCGGGTGTGCCCAGGTTGATCAGCAATACTCCTGTTTTTTCTTTCGCCACAGTTATTCCATAAGTAAATTGTCATCGCAAAGTTAGGACATCTGTCGTAAATAAAAATCATGAAAGGCAATCCCCTCGTCAGCATTATCTGTCTGTGTTATAATCATGAGCGATATGTGGAGCGGGCCGTGATGTCGGCGCTGGGGCAGACCTATGGGAATTTGGAGATAATTGTGATCGACGACGCCAGCAGGGACGGCAGCAGAGCGGTGATCGAAAAACTGGCAAAAATCCATGGATTCAAGACCATTTTCAATGAACAAAACCTCGGCAACTGCCGCACCTTCAACAAAGGGCTGGCTCTTGCAAAAGGCGATTATGTCATTGACCTCGCGGCTGATGACGTACTGTTGCCTGATCGCGTTGCCGAAGGCGTAAACAGCCTGGAGGGAAAAGGGCCAGAATACGGGGTGCATTTCTGCGATATCGAACTGATCGATGAAAAAGGCCACAGCCTCGGCGCACACTTTCCGAGGGATGAGAAGGGTGATCTGGTCACTCCAGTGCAGGAGGGCGATCTGTATAAAATAATCCTCGAAAAATATTATATCCCCACCCCCGCCATGATGATGCGGCGCAGTGTGCTGGAGGAGATGGGCGGCTACGACGAAGGCCTCAGCTATGAAGATTTTGATTTCTGGGTCAGATCGGCGAGGAACTATAAATACGCCTTTACCGACAGGGTGCTGATGCAAAAGCATGTGTTGAGCGGCTCCCTCTCCACGAAGCAAAAGCTCCGCAAAAACCCGCACCTTCTCAGCACCGCCATCGTGTGCGAAAAAGCCCTGAAACTCAATAAAACCGAAAATGAAAACCAGGCACTCCTCAAGCGGATCAACTACGAGCTGAAATGGGCGCTGGCGACCGAAAACTGGGAGGCTGCAGAGTTGTTTCTCAAAATTAAAAAGCAACTGGGGGGCACTTCACCTGTTCTTTGGATTCAAAAAATGGCAATCAAGACAAAGCCCCGATGGTATGGGTTTTTAAAGCTCTTATTTTCCGAACATTAAAAATGACTCGTGTGTGAAAATCTATTCCATTTTTTCCAAAATAGATCGTCTCGGATTTGCCCAAATGATCTTAGCAATCACTTGATACTGCCGTCAGGCAGTGTATATTTTTGTCAAAGTCGTCATATTCTGGTAAAAGGTTAAAAGTTATGGGATTTCATAGGATCGGCATGTATTGAGAGCTGCCAACTATTATGTCGTTCCTATGGAACTCCACTGAAAGGCGGATAATTTAGCAGGGACTTGCATCCCCGCCTTGAATATATGATTCTTACGGAATCTGTCCCGGTGAGATGATCCTGAATTTCTCCACAAAGCATCTCCCTGAAAAAATCACCAAATTTTCATGTTTTAAACCCAAAATTCTCAATAGGATTTCGTTATGAGATCCCCCAATTATCATGTATTGGACATCTTTTTTATTAGGCTCAAGAATGAATTCCCTGAAATGTTCTGGAAGTTTATTGTTTATTTCGCTCATCCTCAATATAATAAATCACCCTTTTTTACAGGATAATTAAGCACATCTATGTTCATCATCGCATAGTTTGTAATAATCATTTCGCAGAATGCTTGCAGATTACCCTCCATTGACCTAGTGTTACAATTAGTAAATAAATTAACTTATTACCAAAGGCTCACCTGAATAAGTCCATTGGAATGGCTTGGCCCTTGTTTGGTTGTAGGTTTTCACATATTCCATTATCTGGGCGGCCAACTGTTCTGAGGACTGCCATACCCCACCTTTTACCACATCTTTGGTCAATATATTGAACCATATCTCTATCTGGTTCAACCAGGAGGAATAGGTAGGGGTGAAATGCAAGGTTATTTTGCGCTTGCGGGCCAACCACTCTTTTACATCCTTGTGTTTATGTATGGCCAGGTTATCGGCTATGATGTGCAGCTTTTTATTCCTGTACTTTCGGTCCAGCTTTTTCAAAAATTTCAGAAAGTTTTCAGCATTGTTTGATTTGATGGTCTTTGCTGTGATATCCCCTGTATGGACTGCCAGGGCGGCAATCAACGACACCGTACCGTTCCTTTTATAGGTTGAGGTTTGCCTTTTGGGCCTGCCGGTGCGTAAAGGCAGTTCGGGCTGGGTCCTGTCCAGCGCCTGTATCTGGGTCTTTTCGTCTACACATATGACCACAGCGTTTTCCGGAGGGTTCAGGTAAAGCCCAACGATATTGACCATCTTTTGCTCAAATTCCGGGTCCCGGCTTTTGCCGCACCAGTACTCAATCTTATGGGGCTTCAGGTCTGCCTGTTTCAGTATTTGGAATACTTTGGACTGGCTGATGCCCACTTCTTCCGCAAT
>WGED01000188.1 GCA_015492915.1 Cyclobacteriaceae bacterium | reverse complement strand
TCTTCATTGTACACACCGATGGCTTTTTTGGTATTTCCCGTCAGGCGGTAATACTCCCGGTACGAACCTGACGGCGGTATCTGTTCGATGCGAATGATGTCTTCGCCGGCCCATTTCCTGAAAAGTTCGGCGAAATTATATTTATTTTTCAAGACAAATATCGGTTTTAATCACAACGCCCTAAGGCGTAATGAGCGCCAAGTTAGTGCAAAATAAAGTATTATGGAAGAGGCATTTGATTTCATGAAAAATGAGCGATTTTTCCGAATTTATTCTTCAGGCATGCCCGATAATAATCGACGGTGAATTATCTTTAAAAGATCATTCGTTGGTATATGAAAAGATTTTTTTATGACTGGTTGTTTTATGTGATCCTGTGGGTGGTGGTTACCACGCTGTACAGTTTTATCATTATTTCGTTTATCAGAGCAATCCTCGACCATCTGGATTTGCTTGATAAAGTAGAACAGGATGCGATGGTAGCTTTTATGGTTTCTACTTATCAGTACTTCGATGCTGTCTTCTTCGGTGTGTTATTCGGCACAGCGACTTTTGGCATCAACCTCATTGTGGATAATACGGGCATACATAAGCTATCATATGGCAAGACCATTGTTATTAAAACAATTTTGTATTTCCTGGCGATGGTAGTGATATTTTGGTTTTTTGCCGGAATTGTACTTAGGTATCGGATACCTGAACAAACAGCAGGGGGTGATGAAGCCATGCATAATGGATTCCCTTATTCCTTTTATATCGGTGCAGTGGTGTTTTTTATGATGTCCACGATGCTTATCAATTTTGTCGCATTAATGAATAAAAAATTCGGCCCGGGTCAGATGTTGCTGATTTTTCTCGGCAAGTACCATCGCCCGATCACGGAAAACAGGGTTTTTATGTTTCTCGATCTGAAAGATTCGACTACCACGGCCGAAAAACTCGGACATATCATTTACAGCAAACTGTTGCAGGAATGTTTTCTGGATCTGAACAGGCTTATTCCGGCATCGAAAGCAGAAATTTATCAGTATGTGGGTGACGAGGCCGTACTCACCTGGAAGATCAGGAGTTATCACCGCAATTTTTCCGAACCCGTTAAATTGTTTTTTGCGTATAGAAAACGCCTTGAGAAAAGGGCTAAATTTTATCAGCAAAAGTTTGGGATGGTGCCTGAATTCAAAGCAGGCATCAATGCGGGAGTTGTTACCGTAGCGGAGATTGGCGATCTGAAACGTGAAATAGCATATCATGGCGATGTGGTGAATACAGCCGCCAGGCTGCGGGGTGCATGCAATGAATTCAACAAAAAATTATTGGCGTCTGAATATGTTATTCAAAATATAAAGCACCTGGATGAATATAAAGTGGAGGAGATCGGAGAGGTGAACCTAAGGGGCAAACAGCAGAGTATAAAGGTTTTCAGCATCGAGTAAGTTATAATTATTCGTGTATCTTATTATTCCGGGCGCTATATTTATATATGGAATTTACTGGGTCATGTTGTTTATCATTCCTAACAGGAAAATCAGGTCACATTGCTTTCGCGGAGAAATATTTTGCCTTTCTGAAGCGATCTAACAGCTTAATGCCATGATTTGAAATAATAATGACGATCAGAAAATATTTGATTGTCACTTTACCATATAAAATAATATCAGGATGAAAAAGAAAAATATTGACAGAAGGGACTTCATGAAAGGGAGTGCCATTGTCGCCGGGAGTGTGATGGCCGGTAGCCTGCCTGTTGGCGCAAGCGCTTATGTGAACCCACAAAACAAGAAACTCAGACTTGCTCTGGTAGGATGTGGCGGCAGGGGGACAGGAGCAGCGGTACAAGCACTCACGGCCGATCCCGATGTAGAGCTTGTAGCCATGGCTGATGCATTCAGGGACAGGCTGGATGACAGCCTGAACAACATTTTACGTTCAGAACATCTGGCAGATGACAGGAAAAAGAATGTGAAGGTAAAAGAAGATCATAAGTTTGTCGGGTTTGATGCCTATAAGAAAGCCATCCGGGAGGCGGATGTTGTAATTCTGGCTACACCGCCGGGTTTCAGGCCTTATCACCTCGAAGAGTGCGTCAATCAGAATAAACATATTTTTTGTGAAAAACCACTGGCCACCGATTCGCCTGGCATTCGCAAGGTGTTCGGGCTTGTTAAAAAGTCTGAAGAGAAAAAACTCAATGTTGTAGTCGGTCTCCAGCTCAGGTATGCCGCCAAGTATAAGGAACTGTTTGGCCGGATCAATGATGGTGTGATCGGTGATGTGGTATCAGGACAGGTTTATAGAAACAGTGGAGGCGTATGGGTACGGCCTCGTAAACCTGAATATACCGAAATGCAGTATCAGATGCGCAATTGGTACTACTTTAACTGGCTTTGCGGTGATTTTATCGTGGAGCAGAATATTCACGTTGTCGATCTGTATAATTGGGCAAAAGGAGATTTTCCTGTACTGGCGAGGGGCATGGGCGGTAAGCAGGTACGCACCGGAAAAGAATATGGTGAAATGTACGACCACCATTATGTCGAATTCATATATCCTGACGGAACTATCATGAACAATCAGTGCCGTCATATCAAAGGCTGCTGGAACAGAGCGGGGGTGACTGTCGTGGGCACCAAAGGTATTGTGGATACTTTTGGCAGTGGCACCGTATCAACACACGATGGAAAGATCATTTATAAACACCGTAGTAAAAATGATCCAAATCCTGCTCAGGTCGAACATGATGTACTGTTTGCCTCCATCAGAAGCGGAGGAGTGATCAATAACCTGCACTATGGCGCTATGTCAACCTTGACTGTGATTATGGGGCGTTATGCAACCTACAGCGGTAGGGAAGTAAAGAGGGATGATGCATTAAATTCCAAGGTACAATTGATGCCGCCGGAAGTGTCGTGGGATGATACCCCACCCGTACTGCCTGATGAGAGGGGATTTTATCCTGTGGCTATGCCGGGAAAATCTGTGGTTTTCTAAGATCGATCAATATTGGGAATATATAAGCTGATAACAAATATTAATTCGGAATTCTCGTTTGTCGAGTGATATAAAGACACTGTCAGAAAGTTTTACATTAGCACGCTATATTTTTAGGAGTCGGATTCATTTTAGGGGGATGTCTTAAATAAATCACGCGTACCTTTATTTTTTTGCTCTGTTCATGTGATTTCGGACTCAGACTTTCATATTTTTATGGGCTCTAATTACATAATAGTGGTGTTTAAGGTTTTTAGTAAAAAAGACTCATTATGGTAAAATTAAAAAGGGTATTATTTACGTTTTATATCATTTTGTTTATTGGCTCGGCCGGGCTGGCTCAATCGCTTAAACTAGGGATAAGCAGAGAATCGACAATGACGATTTCCGGCACATCCACTTTGCATGACTGGACCAGCAAGGCAGATACGCTTATCGGTTATGTCGAGGTTGACAAAAAGATGATTGAACGAGGCAGTCCTAAAAAAGGAGATAAAATCATATCTGTACATCTTGAAGTCCCTGTGAAAAGCATCATCAGTCCGCGCGGAGCCACGATGGATAAAAAAACCTGGAATGCCCTAAAATCCGAAGAACATCCGAGGATAATTTTTGAAATGAAAGAAGGAAAAATAGCCAACATCAAAGGATCCTCTTTTACTGTGCAGGCTAAAGGGACTCTAAGCATTGCAGGTAAAACAAAAGATATAGAGTTTCCTGTCGGGGGAGAATTTGTAGCTTCCGGTAAAATGAAATTTACAGGATCATACAACATAAACATGCGTGATTATGATGTGGAGCCGCCTTCAGCAATGTTCGGCCAGATTGTTACAGGTGAGGAAGTGGAAATCAAGTTTGAACTAATTGTGAATAAATAGAATCAAAAGGCATGAGAATCAGCATATTTATATTATTGATTTTAGCAGCAGGCATATTAATCTCCTTTGGAAATAAGGCAATTTATCAGGAAAATCCTCGGGATGAGGATACGGTGAAACAGGCAGGATTTGAAAAGTACGTCGAAACAATTCCCGGTGTGGGCGTTACTTTTACCATGATACCCATTCCTGCCGGGGAATTTGTGATCGGAAGCCCGGAGACAGAGGCACATCATGAGGCAGATGAAAGCCCTCAAAAAAGGATTCAGCTTGATGCGTTCTGGATGATGGAGACAGAGCTGACATGGGATTTATTCGAATTATTTATCGATACGGAGCAGAGTGCCCTTATTGCCTATGGGAACGATGCTATTAAAGCGAAAGCTGATGCCGTGATGCGGCCCAGCACGCCGTACCTCGATCCGAGTTTTGGCATGGGCAAGCGCAATTATCCCGCTATTTCCATGACACAATACGCAGCTTTGACATTTTGCAAGTGGCTCTCACAGATCACAGGAAAATTATACCGCTTACCCACGGAGGCCGAATGGGAATATGCGTGCAGGGCAGGCACTACGACGGCTTATTATTTTGGCGATGACGTGAGTATGCTTGGCGATTATGCATGGTATTGGGATAACAGCAATGATTCTTATCACAAAGTGGGGGAGAAGAAGCCCAATCCATGGGGCTTGTACGATATGCACGGCAATGTGGCCGAGTGGACCATGGATCAGTATCAGGCTGATTTTTACAGCACCCTTGAAGACGGTGCTAAAAATCCCTGGAGGATACCCACAAGCCTGTATCCGCGTTCGGTCAGGGGCGGATCATGGGATGATGACCCTCCCGCATTGCGATCGGCCAACAGGATAGAGTCGGACCCCGATTGGCAAAAGCGGGACCCGCAGATTCCAAAGAGTTTTTGGTGGAATACAGATGCGCCTTTTCTTGGTTTCAGGGTTGTGAGACCTGCAAAAGAAGTGACTATGGAGGAGATAGAGGAATATTTCTCAATGGTACTCGATGAGTAATGAAAAAGTAATCAAAATCCCTTAATAATATTGTTAACATACTGAATGAGTTCAAAATGAAAAAGAAAAGCATTGACAGGAGGGACTTCATGAAGGGCAGCGCCATGATCGCCGGAGGTATGGTGGTAAGCGGTTTGCCGGTAGGTGCGAGCGCCTATGTGAATCCTCAGAAAAAGAAATTGAAACTTGCCCTTGTTGGTTGCGGTGGCAGGGGTACCGGTGCTGCTGTGCAGGCCCTCACAGCAGATCCTGACGTTGAGTTGGTCGCAATGGCAGATGCCTTCAGAGACCGCCTCGATAAAAGTCTCAACAATATTCTCAGTTCCCAGCATCTGGCTGATGACAGGAAAAAGAATGTGAAGGTAAAGGAGAGTAGTAAATATGTTGGTTTTGATGCCTACAAGAAAGCCATCCGGGAAGCTGATGTGGTGATACTGGCCACCCCTCCCGGATTCAGGCCGTATCATCTCGAAGAATGCGTGAATAATGAAAAACACGTGTTCTGTGAGAAACCGCTGGCCACGGATTCTCCTGGTATTCGTAAAGCGCTCGAGCTGGTTAAGAAATCAGAAGAGAAAAAGCTCAACATTGTTGTGGGTTTGCAGCGACATTATCAGACAAAGTACAAGGAGCTTATCAGCCGGATTAAAGCCGGTGAGATCGGCGATGTGATATCCGGCCAGGTTTACTGGGATGGTGGCGGCGTATGGGTGAGGCCAAGGAAGCCTGATTATACCGAAATGCAGTATCAGATGCGAAACTGGTATTATTTCAACTGGCTTTGCGGGGACCACATTGTTGAACAGCATGTGCACAACATAGATGTTTTTAACTGGGTCAAGGGTGCATACCCTGTTTCAGCACAGGGTATGGGAGGACGCCAGGTACGCGTTGGCAAAGAGTACGGAGAAATTTTTGACCATCACTATGTTGAATTCAAATATGCCGATGGTACTATCCTTAACAGTCAGTGTCGTCACATCAAAGGTTGTTGGAACAGGGTTGCCGAAACGATCGTGGGTACCAAAGGGGTAGCGGAGACATATGGCAGCGGAACCATTACTACCCATGATGGTAAGACGCTTTATAAGCATCGCGACAAGAACGACCCCAACCCATATCAGGTTGAGCATGATGAGTTGTTCGCCTCCATCAGAAACGGTGGTGTAATCAATAACCTTCATTATGGGGTTATGTCCACTATGACTGCTATTATGGGAAGATATGCTACCTACAGTGGTGTAGAAGTGAAAATGGATGATGCTATTAACTCAAAAGTACAACTCATGCCGCCGGAAGTGTCGTGGGAAGACAATCCGCCTGTTTTACCGGATGAGAATGGTTTCTATCCCATTGCCGTTCCCGGAAAATCCATGGTATTTTAATAAAAATAAACCATAACCATCCCGGGGTCATCTGTCGATGGCTCCGGGATTTTTTTAATTGCGTTTAATGATGTTCATCACTTAGAAGTGAATATAATGGAACGAAGAAATTTTTTGAAAAAGAGTGTTTTGACGGGAGGGTTTGCTGCCTTGGGCGGCACTTCGGCAATGGCTGCGGCAAAATCGGTTGCCAAAAAGAAAAATAAATTTAAACTGAAGTATGCCCCTCATTTTGGGATGTTTAAAAATTTGGCAGGAGGAGACTTCATTGATCAGATTAATTTTATGGCTGATCGCGGCTTCAGGGCAATGGAAGACAACGGAATGAAGGGACGAGCCATAAAACTCCAGGAAAATATTGCCTCAGCCATGGCGAAGCGAAACATGGAAATGGGAGTATTTGTTGCCCATAAGATTTACTGGAAGGAACCTAAC
>WGED01000187.1 GCA_015492915.1 Cyclobacteriaceae bacterium | reverse complement strand
TTTACAAGCTGGGGATGAGCGCCGAGAAGCGCTGGCGCAAGATTCAGGGGTTCGATCATCTGGCCAAGGTCATCGAGGGTGTAAAGTTCAAAGACGGAGTCGAAGTGAACAGCGGAACCGACGACAGCAGGAGCGCCGCCTGATCATGCCATACACCAGATTTAACTACGGTTCGCAATGTAAACAGGGAGGTGAAAAGCGACTTGAGGGGGGGGCAAAGAACTCAGATAGAAAAAAGCCACTCATTAGCATTGTCACGGTCGTATTTAATGGTGAAAAGTATCTTGAAGAAACCATTAAAAGTGTTATCAGCCAAACATATGAAAATATTGAATACCTTATCGTTGATGGCGGTTCTACCGATGGTACGCTTGATATTATAAAAAAATATGAGGGGCATATTGATTACTGGATCAGTGAACCGGACAAGGGTGTTTATGATGCTATGAATAAAGGCATTCAATTAGCCACTGGAGAATGGATAAACTTTATGAATGCCGGAGATACCTTCTGCGAGATTTCCACTATTAGTGACATATTTGACGCACTTGATTGTAGTGGATACACGATTCTTTACGGGGATTGTATTGTCCAATATCCCAGTTTTGAAAAAATAAAAAAAGCGGGAGAGCTGAATGCCCTAAACAAGGGGATGCAGTTTTCGCATCAAAGTATGTTTATTAATACGGAGTTTCACAAACTAAATCAGTATGATCTGCGCTATAGGCTCGCTGCTGATTTTAAATTAGTTTACAACGCTTATATTTCAAAGTCCGGTTTCTGCTACCTATCTCGGCGCGTTTCAAAAGTGATTAATGGCGGGCTAGCAGATACTAATCGCTCCATTGTCTTTCAAGAATATCTGGACATAATTTCCGAGGTCAATCCATCTCTCAAGAACACCATGTACTATAGGTTTTCTATGGTTCTCGATACATTCAAAAGTACTTTAAAATGGGTGCTTCCCGATAGATTAATAGCATGGATTCAGAAAATAAAATGAGCACGCGGATTCAACTCGCTTGGATTGCGGCTTGCCGGATTCAACAGTTGACATCGGCACACAGTCATGCCTGAGTACCGGAACTTCGTGGGGATCGGTCAGCCTTCGACCACTTCGTACAGGTGTATCAGGCCAGGTACCCGAAGGCAGTTGCCTGCCTTGAGAAGGACCGGGAGGCGCTGCTGGCCTTCTACGATTTCCCGTCCGAGCACTGGGTACACATCCGGACGACAAACCCGATTGAATCGACCTTTGCCACGATTCGTTACCGGACCGACCGGACCAAGGGATATGTATTGGCTTTTATTAACTGTTTTGGTATTCCCCTTATATGGGATGCCGTCTTCAAATGCTATGACCGTCATTAATGGAATCGATGTATATGTTGTAGATCCTGTAGGAAAACAGCCAGTACTAGCCACTACTTTGCCAAAATCGGCCATTAAGAAAACCAAAATCAATGTTAGGGCTGCGAAAGGGGAAATTGAGCCGCTTAGCTTCGTATTGAAATCTGTCTTCAAAGATATTGAAGATGTTGAGTTGGTAAAGCGGGAATTGGCTGGTAGTGCACACACCTTGGATGTAAGCAATATAGATATCAGGATAGTAAAGAGATGGTATCAAAACCCAGGAGAGGCTAGCTCGTTGGGGGCGACATATAAAGCGGGTGGCCGTCGTCTTGTGCCGGAACTCCTATTAAAGGATGAAGAACTTGTTCGGGTGGACCATAAGAATAAGCGCAACTATCTGAGACTGGATTTTCCATCGGGATCCAGATTTGTGTCCATCAGCGAAGAATTGCCGGAAAACAGGTCAAGAATTATAGCCAGACTGGAAGATTTTCCGGTGAGAGATTCCAAAAAGCTTCAACCAATTACGCTGACAAAAGGCGAATATAAGCAGATTTGGGTAACGCTAAAAGTTCCGGATGAAATTAAGGAAGGTGTCTACCAAGGAGCCATAGATGTGATCAAGAGAGGAAGGGTGTTGGCCACAATTATTATAAACTTAGAAGTTCTTCCCTTTAAGCTGTTAAAGCCAAATAAAATATATAGCATCTATTATCGGGGAAGATTGGCGAAGGAGGGGAGTATCTCATCCGAGCTTAAAAACATGATGCAATATCATGCCGAGCAAAAAAACATGGCCGAGCATGGAATCGATATACCTACGTTATATCAGGGGCGCGGAGAAAGGGAGCTTTCCACTGTGTTACAAATTAGAGATAGATACTGGCCTGATAGTAAGCCCTTATATTACCTGGGGCTGGGAACAGGAAATGGAAGAAGCACATCAGCGCTAAAGTCCTTAGAGAGAGATGTGCAACATTTGCTGGCGACAACGAGACGTTTTAACATCAGCGACGTGTACATCTACGGCATTGATGAGGCTAAAGGTGACCTACTGGTTTCACAGATTCAAGCTTGGGATACTGTTAGAAGAAATGGCGTTAAGGTTTTTACTGCCGGTTACCGCGGCACCTATGACAAAGTCGGAGAGCATTTGGATTTGCTAAACCTAGGGGGTTATCCTCAAAAGGGCGAGATCGAAAAATTTCGGATAAACGGTAAAAAAATCTTTAGCTATGGGTATCCTCAGACAGCAAACGAAAACCCGTATATATTCAGGAAAAACTATGGGCTTGAGCTGTGGCGGAATGGATATCACGGAGCCATGCCCTACGCATATCAAGACTCCATGGGGTTTATCTGGAATGATTTTGATAATCGCTCGTATCGTGATCACGCTTTTACATATCCTACCGTTGATGGTGTAATAGATACTGTCGCCTGGGAAGGGTTCAGAGAGGCGATCGATGACGTTAGGTATATCGCAACATTGGAAGACTATATTGTCAGTAACCCTGTGGAAGAACGAATTCCAGAAAGTCTGCTGCGCGCTAAAAAATTGCTGGAACGGCTAAAATATCATGGCGCTAAAGATCTGAGCAAAATGAGGGGCGAGATTATTAATAGTATCCTTGAGATAATGGATTCTAAATAAAAACTCCTGAGGTAATAAGGAAAATAACTTGATGGGAAGCAATAACGTGATTAACGGCAGGCATGTGGGTTCTCGTTTTAGAAAGAAAAGAAACTCGTTTCCTCTGCTGTTCCTGATCAACCTCCCGTTGATAGTTGAGGTTTTTAGAAAATATATTTGGCAAAGTGACATACCTCTTTTTTTAATGGTGGTGATAGTATTTTTTTACGGCTTAATTATTTTAGCTAGGGATTCAAATGTAACTTCAAATATTAAAGCAGGGTTTTTTTTGTCTGCAGCAGCATTGATAATCATTGCATTTATAAATCAATTTTTATCAAGCAATTCAATAATGGTTTTCGCCATTGGTATAGGAACCATGTTTGTGCCATTTTTTTATGCTGTATGCTCAGCGAATTATTACCAAAAATATGCAAATGCATCTATATCAATTTTAAAGTGCGCTAATGCATGGATAATTTTATCTTTATTAGTAGCAGCACTGCAGTTATATTTCGGAAAAAACAGTGAATTCACACAATATGGTCTTGGAAGTAGCGGGATTGGCGATTATACTGCGGAAGGAGCTGACTATATAGAAGGTCTGTTCAGGCCAACTTCTATTTTTACGCACACCGGAAAATTCGGGCAGGTGGCATTCAGTCTGATCTTGTTCAAGTGGGTATATTTTGCAGTATCCCGGACAAAGCTTTCCGTGCCATGGAAATTAAGCATTGTTGCGGATTTTGCATTGATATTAATATCCGGTCAAAGGAGCGCTTTTTTGTTTTTGTTTATATCCATGTTTGTTCTTATGTTTTATACTAACCTTCCTATGTTGAGGAAGTCGGTCGTCAGCGCAAGGCGATACAAAAGATCTTTCATGTTATTGTTGACAGTCGTTTTTATACTTACAATAGGCGCCAATTTTGTATCGAGTAACGTCTACGACATGGTTGTGTCCAGAATGATCAGCGTTTTTTATGATATCCCCGAACGAGTAGCTGGCAACCTTGTATATCCCTTCTGGAATGCGATAAATCAATTTGTATTTGTTGGGATGGGTTTAGGAGCCATTACCCTTGGGGCGAGTAAATATGGAGGTGTCGCATTATATGATATAAACCTTGGTGAAAATTCATGGGTAAGAATTGCGGCGGAGCTTGGGTTTTTGGGGTTTACAATCTACGTTTTAATGGTGTCACAGTGGCTTTATATGGCATTTCGCGTCAGTAGAAGAGATACAACGTCGCCAAACTCGGCATCAAAGATTTTTTTTGTCTTATGGTATTTTTCGATGTTTTTATGGGCAAATACACATGACGTTTTTTCAAACATCATTGGTATGTCGCTAGGTTTTGCGCTCGGGGGTGCGATATTGGAGGGCAGAAGAGGCATGAGTGCGGGCAAACAAGTCAGTGTGCTTAGGTAGTGGGGCGCTAGAGGGTGTTCAGGGTTATTAAAAGTCTCAAAATTGTATTGACACAGAAAAAATCATGGATGACTTTCTATCTATATATTGTGCTCTTGCCATTTGTATTACATGAGCCGGTGTTGAAATAATTATGAGACTGTTAATAATTCTGTCTCGTATCTTTTGGGTGCGCGGATTCAACTCGCTAGTGCAACGGGGGGATTGATTCCAAAAAATACCTGATTGGGTGTTTTCATGCCAAGGCATTTTCTGGGGCGATTGTTGAGCTTGTCCATGACCATGCGCACCTCCGCTTCGGTGATGGTAGAG
>WGED01000186.1 GCA_015492915.1 Cyclobacteriaceae bacterium | reverse complement strand
GCCTTACCCCAATCCGTTTTTTCCGCCCATGATGCAGTATGTGGGCTTTGAGCCGGTACACAGCGATCACGTGCGCGATGCGGGCATGTGCGCTTCCTGCCATACCCTGATAACCCATTCCGTAGATTTAGAGGGGGAGTTCACGGGGACTACCTTCGTGGAGCAGGCCACTTACCACGAGTGGCTCAACTCCCGCTATGGCGACGAGCAGGAAAACATCACCTGCCAGGATTGCCACATGACGCCACTGGAAGAGCCGGTGGTGATTGCCGCCGATTATCTCTCTTTGGATCCGCGTGCGCCTTTTTACCAGCACGAGTTCGTCGGAGGCAATGTGTTCATGCTGCGCATGTTGCGCGACTTTGCCGACAGCCTGGGGGTGATTGCAGGGCCGGAGCAATTCAATGAGACCATAGACAAAACCCTCTATCAATTGGAGCATAAGACGTTGACTGCCGAGCTGGGGTATGTGGCTTCTGTTTTGGATACAGCGCTGTTTTCCGTGTATTTGCACAATTTGGCAGGGCACAAATTCCCCTCCGGCTATCCCAGCCGGCGGGCTGTGGTGGAGTTTTGGGTGGTCAGTGAAGAGGGCGATACCCTCTTTCACTCGGGGCAGTTGAATGAAGACTATGCCGTAATTGATGAAGACCAGCCTTTTGAGCCACATCACAACATCATTCGGGCCGAGGATGAAGTGCAGATTTACGAACTCGTCATGGGAGATGTAAATGGCGATCTCACAACCATCCTGGAACGCGCATACCAGCCCTTGAAGGACAATCGCCTGGCTCCCGAAGGTTTTGTTTCCACGCATTCTACCTACGATACGGTGCAACTGGTCGGAGAAGTGTTGAGTGACTTGGATTTCAACCGCAATGATTTGGGAGAAGAGGGGAGTGGCAGCGACAACATTTTATACATGGTGCCATTAAACGGATATACGGGCGCTGTCGAAGCCGGCGTAAAAGTGCACTACCAGACCATGCCACCCAAATTTCTGTCGGGCATTTTGGCCGACGACACCCCCGAAATTCAGCGCTTTGCCGAGATGTACGCCCAATCCGATTTCGAGCCCGTAGTCGTGGCTTCAGATTTCCTGCCGGAAGTCTATGTGGAGAGCACGGGAGTGGCAGATGTTGAAAACTCGTTTATTGATAGAGGGGCATTCCTCCCGTTAGAGCTCTATCCCAGCCCCGCCGTTATCGGCCACGAGATATATCTGCACCTGCCTGCCCTGACAGGCGATTTGCATGTACGCATGTACGACCTAAGCGGAAAACCGGTGCTGAAAACAAACCTCCGCGCCAACGGCCGTGAAACCGACTACGCCCTGCAACTCCCCCATACACCCGCCGGCCTCTATTTCCTGACCGTCTATGCCGAGACGGGGGAGAAGTGGATGGGGAAGGTGGTTGTTTTTTGATGGGGTAGCCATAAGCGTTTTTAAACGTTTAAACAACGCATAGAATCTCCTGCAGTCTTGAATTTTGCGTGCAAATAGCTCATGCTGTGTTTTGTCAGATGCATGAGTTGTTTTGGCACTCTGCTGAATATTGCCTGATAAGGTAAACTTCGCGAGAGTGTCTCATGCAATGCATTTTTATTTTTTCACGTTTAAATTCAAGAATTATGAAAACCTACAACTTTAACTTGAGGAAGAGTTCTATCTGTCTTTCTTTAGCTGCATGGAGCTTGTTTTTCATGAACCTGCCCACTGTGCTCTTTTCTCAGTACTGCGATTCTCCCACTCAACCGGGTTCAACTTTTAGTGTCTATGATTGGACGACCGAGACTTTTACTGTGTGGCTGTCTCAAGATGGGCAGGTAGTTTCTAAAGATATTCCCTCACCCTTTTACCCTTCCCCTTTAAATGTTGGTCAACCCAATACTGCATACTTGTGGGGAGTGCCTTTGGCAAATGATGAGCCCAAAGACTTTTTGCCTGAGGAAGGATGGGAATTGTTGTATTTGGGCTTGGGTACGCCTGATGATCCTACAGACATACCTTCTCTTGCTCTGTATCACAGGCCCAGTGGGAAAATACGCCTGCTGGCTTATTTGGAGAACTTGACAGGGAATGATTATTCTGAGCTGTATATTCAGCATGCTGATAAGGATTATTACTCTTATGTGAGTGCTGTATTGGAGCATGCTTCTATGCCAATAGAGAACATAGAGGGCTATCTCGATAAAAATCTCAGAATAAATTCTCCCAATAAGATATGGGATTTATATTCCGGAAGCGGAGATACTGAAGGTATTTGGATGGTCGCTGAAATACCTGCTTTCTATGACCCCTGTGTGTGTCAATATAGCTCCGGATTAGAATTTGGCATTTGGGTAGCTAATACAATAGACTTTACCATAACGCTGACAGGGAATGGCCAAATTGAGCAGGTTTTTCCGGCATCCTCAAATAATACCGGCAGTTCAACTCTCAAAGGAATTCAACAATTCCACAAAGGATATACCAAAGGAGTTTTGGCTTACAAGAATATTAAGAAGTTTTTGGAAATGCTTGATGCTCTTACGCTGTCTGCGGCTAATAGCAATCTGGGGGACTTAAGTTCGTCTCAACAGCAGCAACTGCAATCTTTATTGGGGGCTAATACACCTGTTGAGAACTTAACTCAGAGTCAATTGAACCAGTTGTGGGAAAGCAGTCAGACAAATGCTGATGCAAGTGAGATTGCCGGAGTGCTTTTACCCGGAAATGCCAGCGGACAATTTCTTCCTTCGTGGATTAAGCAGGCAGTTCCGTTTGCAGGAGCTGTTATTACTGTGTTGGACTTTATCGCAGCAGGAGGAAAGTCGGCAACCACTCCTCGTCCCATGCGATTTAACCTTTCTACCTCTTTCACAGGAAGCGGCGAATTCTTAGACTCAACTCAAGTTCGTCAATATATTTTTAAAACCCCGGGTGCTGCCGGAGATTTGCCGGTCAATGAGCCCATCTATGACAACCCTTTGGGCGTCTTAAGTATTGTCAATGAGATCAAGGTGTCGAGGACTCATGTCTGGTCAGATGATGAGCAGGGAGCCATGTATTACGATGACTATCAATTGACGAACCCTCTTCAATACGCAGTTAATCCTGCTTCAGGCCTGAATACCATGCCAAAGGATATCAGGGCTTCATTGCGTGTGATTGTGCATTACCCCATTGGAGATTTTCCGCCACCGGGAACTTTCCCTGTATGGGTTCCCGAAACAGGGCTTATAAGGATAGATGATACCACCTATCGTACCCCCTATCTGCCTCTTTCATGTTTGCCGGCTTATAAGATACGTCTTCTGGATTATGTAGAAGGAGGATTGATGGAGGATCGCCCCGAGCCCCAGGTTTATCTGCATTTAATTGCCAGTTTTGAAAAGGAGAATGCCCAGGCGGGAGATAAAGAAGCTTTTTTTGCTCAACTCTATAAAGTTTCTCTGGTTAACACCCCGCCCAGTGTTGAAGAAAACACCAGCCTGCTTTACATACCGGAATCTGTAAACTTGGAAAACATTGATGAATTTTTGCAGAAAAATCCGACAGCCTGGAATGGCATAAGGATAGAAGGAGACGTTACTTTGACGGATGACAATTTCTTTATCGTGGACGAGCTTTATCCGCCACAGATCGTAACCATTACGTCTCCAGGGTCTTCCATTGGCCATCAGACTACGGTGAGTAAAACAGATTTTCAGGTCGGCGATGTGATTTCAGGTGGCTTTGTTCTTGAAAATTTGCCGGATTGTTATCAACCGGTACCACCTTTGACAGCTTCTGAGCTTTCCTCTTTCTGTTCGAACACTACAAAGTATCATCCTGTTAATTTGCTAAACATCTTTGTTCCTGAAGAGGACACAAAGGGCGAAGAGCAGGGTGGTAAGACAAGGCTCTATCCAAATCCCTCACAAGGTTCCTTTACGCTCGAATTTAAACTGGATAAAGATGCCAAAGTCTGGATACATCTCATGGACCAACTCGGGCAGATAAACTATCTGCTCTTGGATGGGTATGAGATGACCGAAGGGATGCATCGCATTCCGATAGAAACTGAAAGCCTGCCTGAGGGCACGTACTTTGTTAAACTGCAAATTGAAGGCGAAACAGAACCTCAGCTTATTAAGTGGATTAATTTGTAAGTTTGAGGTATTTTCGGGCTTGCCTTTAAGCTCTCTCTTAAAGGCAAGCCTGAAAATAAACGCTTAATTTACTAC
>WGED01000185.1 GCA_015492915.1 Cyclobacteriaceae bacterium | reverse complement strand
GTCATAGAGCCGTTCATTGGCTGTCAGCAGCCCTTCACCCAGACCTGGAGAGACAAGCTGACGTACGATTTCATCAATGGCATTATTGGAGAGGGGGTATTCTTTTCCCTTCCAGTTGAAATGGCGCTTGCGCAGCTCGCCGATCAAAATGTCACGCAGCAAAACCTCGCCGGTATTGCCGCCGCGCTGCTTCATGGCCACTTCAGGCGGCAGATAGGTGTAGCCCATGCTCATCAATACCTGCAAGGCAGGAATGTGGGAGCTGAAGAGTTCTCTGGTTTCGGGGGTCATTGCATTCTCCCCGTTGAGGTTGATCGCGCCAGTACAGCAGGCATAAAAAAACCGCCAAGGTTGCGCGTAGAGTATGAACCCCATAGGCGTGGCGGTTGTGTTTGTTGGAAGTGTATTTGAACCGGGCTGGTTTGCAAAACACTCTGTTGTTTCAGCGTGCAGTCTGTGGCGCTTGTTTGGAAAAACAGGCCAACCGGGTGATTTTGTAACCTGTTGATATGGAACGCATTATTCAGGCGTTCGCCAATAGTGGCCTTGGATTTCTGATTCATTTCAACGTCTGTCTTCCGCTTTACAAGATGAGACTGATGAGCCATACTCGAATCAAATGTTCCCCCCCAATGACAAGAGCCCCATCGGCTCTTACCGCAAGGTATAGTTGGGGGGGTCGCTTTTCTAGCCTTCCAGAATTCCATCAGTAATACCGTCTCGTCCCCGTTCTGAAAATATCAAATTCGCTGTGTATCACGTCACTTATCTGTTCGTAATAACGTGTTTCACCTGAGTCCCATTTGCGGTAAATGGCCCAGTTACAATAGTCAGCCACCTGCAAGCCATAATGGGACCGGGATGCCTGATGTAAAACCCGATATTTCGCTCCGGCTGGCAACATGGCTTTCAGTGCCTGTTTAACCCCTTTTTCAACAGCCTTGCGTTTTTTCTGGTGAGGAATCGTATCGGTAATGACAATAATTTCGCTGTAGCCATTTAACTGTTCAAAAACATGCCGGAGCAAATACCCCAGCATTTTGGGATAAAAGTGCTGATCGGCCTGTAGTGCCGGTCCGGTTTTGGTCTTTTCAACAATCAGGCTGTCAATGCGCAGGCTTTGACGACAGTCATATAAAATGCCAAACAAGCGGTCCCGAATATAACGATTGTCATCAGCACAGTGAAAATATTCTACATCCCGGCCAAACTCCAGTAGTTCGTGCCGGTAATCATCCCAGGGATCGCGTACCGCAAATGGGCGATACATGGCAACGCTGGTCAGGGTAAAAAAACGTGTACCCGTGGGTGAAAAATCGAAATTCCCCCCTTCATCCAGAAAAATATAAAGGCAGTTATTGGTCGTTTCCGTTGTCAAATCTTTATTCTCAGTGTGTTGAATCTGTGTCTTTTGCCTGTTGTCTATTTATCAAATATTAATAATCGCCTTACAAATAAAGTTGAGATATTTATTCTTCATCTTTTTGCGTCTCTTTTTTTTTGAGAGGAATCTAATGACACATTCTGAAGTGTATGGCTCCACTTTGTAGATACTCTGTTTCATGAGGCCTGCACCTTTGTCGCTTTATCACTATTTTTCTTATGCAACTTGCGCTTTTTCTTCTTTCCAGTATTTTTTGGTGACTGATCTTCAATGAAGCAATATTCTGCTTCAATACCCATCATCTTCAGTTCTTTCATACAACGCATAAGACTAATACGAGAGAACAAGGGCAAGTTTTGTGATTTATTTGCCTTCTCTTTATGCGTGATGATCCCGAATACGATTTTTAGTGAGTCATTTTCAAAAGGAGCTATATAATCATCTTTGTTGTCTTCAGGAGCTTCTGTCTTAACAAGTATTTTCATTTTTTCCATAGATTCTGGAGTGCCACGCAACAACTTAACCGAATTGACGCCCTGATTGAACAAATGGCTTAGCTGCGCAGATAAGGTTGAGATTTTAATATGGTGCAAAATTGCAGTACCGTCATGCAATTCAAATATATCGCAAGGTTCAACCTGTTTTTGTCCATTTGGTGCAATATTCTTTTTGTCCAGACAAATAAGTGTTACTGATGCATCTGATACTAATTGGTTATAATCTCCCTCATTTTCGTGGTCGAAAATGTCCAGCGTAGTATCAGCACAAAGCGGGTCAAGGTAGGTCGTTAATTTAGAGACATAATCCGTATCTACGAGATACCAGTTCCCATCACTCAGGTGATAGGTTTTGTTTTCGGTATCCAAGGTAGTATCAAATACAAGACATTTGAAGATGGAGTGTTTCTGACCGCATGGATTTCCCTCTTCGTCAGTTAAAGCAAGGCTGTGTTTTCTGAGCGCATTAACGTCAATATCATTGAGTGCAACTTCATGGTCATGTAGATATTCAAAATATCGATCCATATAGACATCATCATAAATTAGACCACTACCTACACCTGAAAATGTCGCCCAAAGCCCATCCTGGTAATTAATGATTTCAGGAACGGCCAGAGACAAATCATCACTTTTCTCGTGTACTGCTACCAATAGCTTCTTATTTAATGCGCTAATTACGTCAGGATCGCGTACAGGAGAGATATTTTGAATTCCAGGAAATGCTGTCTTGTAAGAATCCTCATTGTACAAATCGAGAAGTTTCGTACACAGCTCAGGTAAGCCATGAGGTGTTATATCTGAACTAATACGGATATTGCTCGCACCAGTTGCGTGTTTGAATAGTTTTTTATGTTCATCCTTAACTTTTCCGGTCAGGCTTTTCAAAATCGTACTGTCACGATCAAAATCAAAATAGGTTAGGTCGGAGTCTACGGGCAACTGTGTTCGCTGGCGTTTGGCTCCACTGGGTTCCAGAATATCAGTGCTTTTTAGTTTTTCCGGGTCAACACAATTCAGTGTAACGCGTAGTCCGAAATCATATTCATAACTTGTTTCTTTGAGATTGTGATAAACATGTCCAAAAGTAATGGCGAACATTCTGCCGCCAACAGGAAGAAATATAATCGCCCCCTTGAGAACCTGATTAAGATTTGCATCTATGCCAAAATAAGACTTCCACCATGGTGGCTGAGGGTTATTATCAAGAATAAAGAGTTTCGTGTTATTCGGGAGATTACTTCCGTCAAAATTATCTACCAGCGTGTGATCGTCCTTGAGGGTATTGGTTTCAATATACCCTTCTTTAAGTAAGTATATCGAAAATGATCTAGCTTTACTCATACTACCTCTCCCTGTAATTCATCCTCGCTAACTTTCACGCGACGTTTACCTGTGAGAAGTTGTTGCATCAGGGCTTTTTTCTCCTGTTTCAGGCAGTCGAGTCTTTGTTGCAGGGTTTCGATTTCTTTGTCGGCGGTGGTGAGTATGGTGGCGATTTTTTGTTGTTCAACTAATGATGGAAGCTGGATCTTGACTGATTTTATGTCTTTTCCAACAATCTGTGGTTGTGCAGAGCCAGATATCACATCCCTAAATCCGCGAAATATCAGCACATAGTAGAGAAATAAATGACTACATTTTCGGCTATCAATCTCATCGATCGACATTGAATTGCCAGTAATATATGAACGCGGAGGAATAAGAGTTACTTCACCACAAGTAGAACCACGGCATGTTACTGTGACAGTCTCATTTTCGTGGTTAAACTCATTGAAATAGCCAATAAATCCATTGGCACCATAAACCGGGTAACCCTCTTCACATAGTTGGTCAGAAGAAATTGTTGGCCATTGTTGGGGATTGGAAATCTCGCTTAGTTTATAGCTTGTCCACTCCCCATCAAACCCCGGCAGTCGCCGTTTGCCGGTCAATAACTGCTGCATAAGCACCTTTTTCTGTGCCTTGCTGTTTTTAATCAGCTTTTCGACGGTTTCTATGGCCTTGTCCCAGGTGGAGAGGATGCGGGCGATTTTTTTTTGTTCAAAAAGGGGCGGCAAAAGTAAGGGTGTATTTTCAATAATCGATTTGTTGATTTTTACCATTGTACTGCTGCTGCCAGCTGCACAACGTTTAAAATAACCGCGAACTAGATAAGACTTTAACTTCGCTTCTATAAATCCAGCATCAACAATTCCCTCATTTACTCGGAATCGCATCATTAGATCGGGATATGAGCAATTATCTATTTCGCCTTTGAATAATACAGAACGACCAACTTTGTCCGGCGTATTGGATCGGCTAACTAAAAAGTCACCAGGATTTAAACAACAATTAAGAATTTTTTGTGTGGCCTCAACTGGCTTGATCTCGGTAGTAATCAATCCACTATCCCCTAGGGCACCTAGACCTAAAACCCAATGCCCAGTAACCTTTTCAGACGCATTCGGTGAATAGCCATTTTTTATGCCACCATCTACGATATTTTTTAGTATTTCCATATGCCACCCCTCAGGCACCATAACCCACCCCCCTTATCCAAAAGGCAGAGATGCTATTCATTGGCTATCCTCCAGCTTCTTTCGTTTGCGCTCAAGTTGTTTGATCCCATCGTCCGGCGTTGGCAAATCCTCTGGCATCGCCCCGCCCAGCTCTTTGATGGTCTGGCGCACCTTGGCGCCAACTTCATGGTGGGTTTTATTGGCCTTGCGCTTTCCTCTGATCTCATCCCGCTTTAGTTTCTCTTCCGTCTGAGTGGCGCGAAACAGATTAGCGGCAAGCTCTGTGCTGCCCATGTGGTCAAGAATTTTCTGGCTCTTTTTGAGTTCCTTGCGCTTATGGATAGCCTTGTTATCAAGACCGCCATACAATCCCTTATAGCCGTGATTCTGGAATATTGCGTAGTCCAGGCCGCTCTCCACGCCTGCCTCTTTGGCAGCGGCAGCAAGTTGTTTATTATGCGTTGCCAGCTCATTGCGCAGCATGAGCCGTTTCTGGTCTTCGGTCAGCTGCTGGAAACCGGTGTCGTCCTCCAGCTCTTTGCGACGGGTTTGAATGGCAAAATAGGTCTGGCCGTTGGCAATAACAGGTTTGCTGGAATCGGCATTTTGAACAATGAGATAGCAGGCATAGCGTGACAGCTTGTAGTCTCGCGCTTCTCTTTGTGCACCGGAGCCAATCTGAACCATTTTCACCGCCTGGTGAAAATGGTCACTTACCATCTGCCCGGAGTTTTCACAAGCGGCCTTTGCCTTGTTAATAACATGCTCAAATTTTTCCCAACGGCTATAGTCAAGCACCCCCTGCAACTCTCTGGCAAACCAGAATTCCACCCCGTCATCCTCCGTCTTCCTCAACTCTTCGAAGGTTTGGTAATGCCGTGTGATCTTATTGTTCATAACCTAACTCCTTCAAATACCCATCCATCTCTTCTTCCAGTCTGGCCAGTTCTGCCTTTAGTTTCTCCCGCTCAGCTCGCACGGCCATCAGGTCAATTTCTTCTTCCTCTTCAAAGGTATCCACATAGCGCGGGATATTGAGATTAAAGTCGTTTTCCGCAATCTCCTCCGGGCTGGCAAGCCAGGCGTACTTGTCCACCGATTCGCGCTTGTGACAGGTGTCGATAATCTTCTGAATATCCTCAGTCCGCAGTACATTCTGGTTTTTGCCGTCGGCATATTCGCGGCTGGCGTCGATAAACAGGACGCCTGGATTCCCGCTTTCGCGGGAATGACGATGTTTTTTGAAGATAAGAATGGCGGCGGGGATGCCGGTGCCATAAAAAAGTTTTTCCGGCAGGCCGATAACGGTATCGAGCAGGTTTTCTTCGATCAGCTTGCGGCGGATTTTGCCTTCCGCCGCGCCCCGGAAAAGTACGCCGTGGGGCACCACCACACCCATGCGGCCGGTGCCGGGTTTGAGGGTTTCGATCATGTGCAGAATAAAGGCATAGTCGCCTTTGGTTTTGGGGGGAATGCCGCGGCGGAACCGACCCCAGCGATCATGCTCTGCCTCATCATGGCCCCATTTTTCCAGAGAGAAGGGCGGGTTGGCGGTAACGATATCGAAGTGCATCAGCGATTCGTCTTTATTCAACAGCTTTGGGTTGCGCAGGGTGTCGCCCCATTCGATGCGGTGGTTGTCTTCGCCGTGCAGAAACATGTTCATTTTGGCCAGCGCCCAGGTGGAACCGATGGCTTCCTGTCCAAACAGGGCGTATTTTTTCGAGCCATTGTATTTTTCACGAATCTTGCGCCCGCATTTCATCAATAACGAACCGGAACCACAGGCGGGGTCGCAGATTTCATCGCCTTCCTGTGGCTCCAGCAGCTCGGCGATAAGATCGGACACTTCGG
>WGED01000184.1 GCA_015492915.1 Cyclobacteriaceae bacterium | reverse complement strand
TATAAAAACCTCGACCTGTACAGTGTGCTCAGGCTTCCTGCTGATGAGATAGAGATAAAATATGATGACTTCAGAAAAGCGGTTTCAAAAATCAGAGACAGGATCATAAAGCTTTTCAACGAGAACAAAGTGGATATCGCCCATCATCTGACCTACGACATCGACGAAATTATCGAACTCGGCATCACGAATGTGGGCATGTATCATACTTTCAGGCCATTGTTGAAAAACGAAGAAGGAAATATCATCACGCAGGATATTCGCAACTTATATTATTACCACAACAGACTGGACGGTTATGAGCTCGAAAAACACATCTGACAGACCCGTGGGCGTAGTGGGTGCAGGCAGCTTTGGGACGGCCATCGCCAATATCCTGGCCAAAAATACGGATGTGATCCTTTTTGCCCGCAATCCCGGTGTGGTGGATGAAATTTTGTCCACCCGCAGGCTCAATGACATCTCCATTCATGAGCGCATCACACCGACCAACGACCTGAAATTTTTTGCGGAGAATTGTGATACCCTCTTTCCCATTGTGCCGTCTGAGAATTTTCCAAAACTCATTGATGACCTGTCCCCATACCTCAAGCCTTATCATTTTCTCATTCACGGCACCAAAGGGCTTATCGTCAACAAGAAAAACTGGGAGAAAGACGAGTCGAAAAGAATTTCGAAAGACAATGTATTTACCATGTCGAGGCTCATCCGTGAGCGCAGCCTCGTGGTTCGCATCGGGTGCCTCGCAGGACCAAACCTCGCCCGGGAACTGGCCGAAAATCAGCCCGCCGCTACAGTGGTCGCCAGCAGGTTTGATGAAGTGATTACAGAGGGGCAAAGGCTCCTGCGTAATGATCTGTTCCAGGTTTACGGCAGCAAGGATCTCCTGGGTATCGAACTGGCCGGGGTACTGAAAAATATCATCGCCATCGCCGCGGGGGCGCTCAGCGGCATGGGATTCGGCGAAAACGCCCGTTCGATGCTCATCAGCCGCGGCCTGATTGAGATGATCTGGGTGGGGCAGTTGCTCGGCGCCGACACAAGGGCCTTCCTCGGGCTGGCCGGCATCGGCGACCTGGTGGCAACCTGCTCAAGCAAACTGAGCCGTAACTTCACCGTGGGCGTAAGACTCGGAAAAGGTGAGTCCATCGAAAATATCCAAAAATCCATGGAAGAGACCGCCGAGGGAATCAATACCATCAAGATCATAGTGCGTCTGGCAAAAAGCTACAACGTACGCGCACCGATCACCGAGTCACTGTACAAGGTACTCACAGGGAGAATGTCAATTGAGGACGCATTGCGCTTCCTGATGAAATCGCCGTTCAACACAGACTTTGATTTTTTCTAAAAAACGATCAGATTCCCATCATCCTTGCCACATACAGAAGTCCCGCGATGCTGAGCGCGTCGGTGATGCCGCCCGCCGGCACCATGTCCACGGCCTCTTTCAGGGGTAATTTTCTCACCTGCAGAACTTCCGTCACATCACGGTCGTGATCGCCAAATTGGAGTTCTTCGGCAAGGAAAACATAGCCGTATTCGTCGGTCACGGAATTGGATGTATGGATTTTGAACAATTTTTGCCATCGTTTTGCCAGCATCCCCGTCTCCTCCCTCAACTCCCGCCGTGCACCTTCGAGGGTGTCCTCACCGAGCGGCACACCGCCCATGGGGATCTCCCACGAATATTCATGCAGGGTATATCGATACTGGCCCACGAGCCATGTGTTCATGTCATCATCGAGCGGAATAATGCCGATGGCTTTGTTCTTGAAATGCACCTTGCCATAGATGCCGTCAGAACCGTCCGGCCTGATCACCCGGTCTTCTGTCACGGTGATCCACGGGTTGTCGTAAATGGCTTTGGAGCCGACAAGTTTCCAGGGGTTTTCTTTATGAGTATCTTTCATATCATGTCTGTTCGCTTAAAAAAATCACCAACCAGGTAGTAGTTGATTTTTCCCGAATAAAATTCCTCAGTCTCTTGTTATCACACTCCCCCACCAATCGTCGTTGGGTTTCCAGTCGGGATCGAGCATTTTCTTGCGTTGCCGCTCCAGCCGGGGCAGCAACACCTCCCTGTACCAGGCCTGCTTCATTTTCAGTGAATCTTCATCAAACAACGGATCCGGCACGGCATATTTTGCATTGACGGAACGAAGCCAGTCGCTGAGTTTGTTAAACATCTGCTCCGTCCGCTCAGGATATATCTCCGCAAGATCATGCTGCTCGCCGATGTCTTCATCGAGATTGTACAACTCATTGGTGCCGTCTTCCCAGTAATGGATCAGCTTCCATGGCCCTTCACGAATGATTGCAGCAGGATCACCGCCCTGGTTGCCGTAATGCGGATAATGCCAGTACAATGGCCTGGGGGCAATCTTTTTCCCCTTGAGCAAAGGCACCAGGCTGACGCCGTCGGTATGCGCTTCGGGCAGCAAGCCGAGCCCTGCCAGATCGAGGATAGTGGGGAAGAAATCGGCGCCGGTCACGGGAGTGTCATTCTTCTTGCCGTTCAGGTGCATCCACGGCACTTCGATAAGATACGGTATTCTGATGCCACCCTCCCATTGATACCCTTTGCCGCCCCTGAGCGGCTTCAGGTTGGTCGAATAATTATCGCCTGACACCACCCCGCCGTTGTCGGAGGTGAAAATAATCACCGTTTTTTCATACAATCCCAGATCCTTCAGCTTTTGCACTACCAGCCCCACCGCATCGTCCACCTGCTCTATCAGGCCTGCATACACGGGGTTGTCCTGATGCAGGCGGTAAGGCAGTCTGCGCTCCATGGTAAAGCCCTGCTCCGCAATGCCCATCGAATCCGCTTTGTCGCGATAGTGTTTCCATTTGTCAGGCGAAGTCTGAATGGGGGCATGCACGGCATAAAATGCCAGATACGCCAGAAACTTCTCCTCTTTATTTGCCTCAATGAATTTAACCGTCTCCTTGGCCAGTTTCATCGACAAGCTTATGCCCTTTTCTTCGGGGTAGTCTTCCATTTTGGGATTGTTGAAGGGGGAGAAATAACCACCGCTGTAAGGCCCTCCCGCATGGTAGCCGCCTTTGTTCACGTCAAACCCGTGATCTTCGGGATAGGAACCCTTGCCCCCGAGGTGCCATTTGCCTGCAAAAAAGGTCGTATATCCATGAGTTTTCAATGCTTCCGGCAGAGTGGTGAACTCGAGGGGGAGTTGGTGCAGATAGTCTGCAGGGAGCAGCCTGGTGTATCTTTTGCTTTCTCGCCATTCCTCGCCGCTTCTGGCTCCGATATAGTCTGTAATGCCATGCCTTGCGGCAAATTTGCCCGTCATCAGGCTCGCCCGAGAGGGGCTGCATACGGCACAGGTGGCGTAGCCGTTGGTGAACACCATACCGCTGTTGGCAATCCGGTCGATGTTGGATGTTTCGTAATAATCGCTGCCCATGCAACTCAGATCGGTGTAGCCAAGGTCATCGACTACGATAAAAAGAATGTTGGGGTCTTTGACACGGGAATGGCAGCTCCATGAAAAAACGGCCATATTGACGATCAAAAAAATCGAAAGGGCATTGGGAAACGGATTTACAGATCGGTGCATTGTTACGGGAAATTATTTTGAAAAACAACCGGCGAAAAAGTATTTACCACTATATTTATCATTCCGGTCTTCATTGCATATTAAAATGTAATTTCTTCAAAAATCATCATTTTTCCATGCTCATAGCGAGTTTTTCAGGCGATAAAATTGAAGCGGGCTGCGACGAAGCAGGACGTGGCTGCCTGGCAGGGCCTGTGGTGGCCGCCGCCGTCATCCTGCCGGGAGATTATAAACATAAATGGCTCAACGATTCCAAACAACTGTCCAAAGCCCGCCGGGAAGCCCTTCGCGATGATATCCTGCGCGATGCCATCGACTACGCCATCGCCGAGGTGAGCAATGAAGAGATCGATAAAATAAACATCCTCAAAGCATCGATCGCCGGTATGCATCGCGCACTCGACAAACTAAAAAATCGTCCCGAACTCATACTCATTGATGGCAATAAATTCATTCCTTACAATGGCATCCGGCATCATTGCATTGTAAAGGGAGACGGCAAGTACCTGAGCATCGCCGCAGCCTCTATTCTTGCCAAGACCTGGCGCGATGATCTCATGAAAAAATTGCATAATTCTCATCCGGAATACGGCTGGGACCGGAATGCCGGCTATCCTACGAAAGAGCACCGGCAGGCGATCATAAAATACGGCATCACACCTTATCATCGCAAATCATTCAGACTCCTGCCCTCACAATTGGAATTGTTTGAATAATGGAATCCGGGCAGCACCCCATGTTTTTGCCACATAGGCACCATCTTATGAAAAAATCGTCATATTCGTCCGAATAATCCCAAAATTCTCACCAGGATTTCGTAATGAGAGTTTAAAATACAACTTGTCCCGCTAGGGCGGGAAGAAAATCAGCACGTTTGACGAGGAGGCATAATGCACCTTTATGGTGACGAATCAAACGTGAACGAAGTGTCTGATTTTGAAGTAGTTTAAGCTCGGAATAGAAAGGTTATTGAGAATTTTGGGTTTAAACATGGTATGTCCCGCACTACCCCACATAGTCGCCTGTGCCGTACATGCAGTCTTTGTATTTTTTATTCACCCTGCTCTTCCACCACGGGCCGTTTTTCAGCATGATCATGAATTTGACTCCTAAATTGTGCCACCAGCGCGAGAAGCCGTTTTTATTGAGAGGCTGGCCTTTTGGAATGGCCAGATATTGAAAGCCCATCTGCATCGTTGCTTCTTCAAAGCACCGGTTTCCCGACAAGGTGTTGCGTGTGTCGTTTGTGATGATATACCGGATCCGCTTTTCCTTTACGCCCTGTTTTTTGGGATCAGGCTTGGCGCCGGTCATGGTATTGGGCGTTGGAAATGACGGTTTGTCCTGCTGCTGAGCAAAAGCATCATGTCCACAGAAAAACATTCCGCCGAATATTCCCAAACAGATTGTAACTAAAAAAAATCGCCTCATACTTCATAATGATTGCACAAGGCGAAATTAGTCAAAATATTTTTTCCATGGTTCTATATCCATATCATAACTCATCGGTTATGATCGGCACGCCTCTTTCAAAATCATACAATGTCAATCGGCGAAGGTTGAAATAAGCAGTCCAGAAGTCCTCGAGCGACTGTACATACCGCGCTTTGGCCTCATCCTTTTCCCGCAAGGCAAGGTTCATGTCCGTAATAGCGATCTTGCCTATTAAATATCGGCTCTTTGTAATATCGTACCTTCGTTGTGCTACCTCATCGGCTACCCTTGTGATCTTGACCTGTTCGCGCAGCATTTTGAGTTGTCTTACCTGCGTGAGCACTTCCTCATCAAAGTTGAGCAAATCCTGATCTACCGAATATTTGACCAGTTTTTGGTTTGCCTCTGCTGTCTTGACGCGTGATTTTCTCCTTCCCCAATCCACGATCGGTATCTGAAAACCCATCTGGACAATGAGCTGAGTCTCCGGGTTTTTATACAAATCACCTATAGGTGCATTGCGGTCTGTCCGGTTGGTCATACCAAACCGGGCAAATAAATCCGCATTGGGACCGGCATCACCTTTGGCCTGGGCTATCTGCGCATTCGCTTCAAGCTTCCTTCGCTCAAAAGCGATGGTCTCGGACCTGTTTGCCCTGGCATAGGTCAGTGCTGTTTTCTCATCTATGGCAAAATCCGGTATCTCCTCGGGGAGCACCAGATGGAGTTCCTGCACATTGGTCAGACCTGTCCAGGTTCTAAGTCTGAGATTCCTGATCTCAATATCCAACTCAGCCTGTGCTACCTGCTGTTTTGAATTCATCAACTGCAGCTCCAACTGCAACAGGTCATTTTCCGCGATTTTCCCCAGATTATACCTTCCTTGGGCGATCTTGAAGATGGTGTCATTATTCGCCACATTCTTTTTTGCTATTTCGAGGTTGATCTGTGCCAGCATGAGATCGAAGAACCGCCGCGTGGTGTTGACGGAAATATCTTCCAAACCTTCAAAGTATTCTCTCTGGGATTCTTCGTAGCGGAGCGGCTCGATTCTTTTGTCCCACCGCAGGCGATTATATTGAAACAGCGGCTGCACAATGCCGATTTCCAACGGACTTCCTCTGTAAATGTAGTAGGGATCTTCCATGTCTGTATCCAGAAAATTGTCGAACCTGACGATGCTGGTATTAAGAAAAAGTTGCGTGCCCGTAGCTCCGATAGCCTGACTCAGACGAAGATTAAGGTCAGACGAATTACTCGAAACAGGCATAAAGCGATAAGTCCCGTCCGGCTGGCGCACCTCGTCAAAGGAGCGATTGAATCCCGGCAGGGTGCCGTCTATCGCCAGTTGCGGCTTATAATTTGACCTGTAAGTCATGAATTGCCAATACCTGTTTTCCCTGGTTGTCGCCACCTGCTTGGAAGCTATTGATTGCTTGCGCGCAATATTGATGATCTCACGAAGGGTATAAACATCGTGCTGGGCACATGCAGTCTGTGCTAAAAACAGTGCAATGATAATCTGGAAGTATTTGATCTTATTCATATCTCAATGATGTTATCGGATCTTGTTCGGCAGCCCTTTTGGCAGGTGTGATCCCAAAAATCAACCCAACCGTGGCTGCCACACCAAATGACAATAAAATAGACGAAAAAGTAATGATCGTGGGTATTTCTGCAAACCTTGATATCATAATCGCCAGCGCTACTCCCAACACGATACCTGTCAGCCCTCCGGTAACAGAGATCATCACCGCTTCAAACAGGAACTGAGTGATAATATCCCTTCTGTTGGCCCCCAGAGCCAACCTCAGCCCGATTTCCTTGATGCGCTCCAGCACGGAGGCCAGCATGATATTCATAATACCGATGCCTCCCACCAATAGAGATATGCCCGCGATAGCTCCCAGTACGAAATTGAATATCTGATTGGTCCTTTGTTGTTGTTTCAGGAGTAACTCCGGAATAGTGATCTGATAATCCACTACATTGTAATGCCTTCGCTCCAAGAGTCTGGAAATAATCTCAGCCACAGGCGTAAGCAGGTTTGTCTCAGCTACCTGCACTACCAGCCTGTCGATCTGATGGTAGTTTACAGGTCCTGCATCATCTTCCTGGTTGTTTGAAACAACGACCATCCATCCGCGACTATAAACATTTTTTCTTCTCAGCATTTCTTTTGTGATAAGCTCCCTGTTGATGTATCGGATCAGCACTGTTTTTACCGGGGCGTATACATCCATATTAAAATCCCTGATACCCAGCTTGGCAATGCTGCTTTCCGAAATAAGCCGCTCCTCCAGCACACCAATCACAGTAAGCCAGTTCTGACCGCATTTGATGGTCTTGCCAATCGGGTCTTCAGTCGGAAAAAATTTTGTTTTAATCGACTTACCGATAATACAAACAGGGGCACCTTTGACAAGTTGTTGTTCAGTAAACATTTTCCCCCTGGCAAGCTCAAAGGCAGTCAATTCAAAATAGCTCGGTTCTACGCCCACCAGCTTGGCAGACCGCCTTATTCCATTTTTGATAATATAGGTGTCAAGCACAATTTCCGGACTCACCTTTTCAATATTGGGTACGATCTCCGTGATCGCTTCAGCATCCTTTAATGTTAAGCCTGGAGAGAACTTTTTCTTTTCTTTCGCATTGGCGCCAGAACTCTCATCCAGGTTTTCCTCTTTTTGCTCGATAACAGGCTCAATGACAATGTTATTTACTCCTACCAGCTTTATCTGTTCAAGAATTTCCTGCTGGGCTCCGCCCCCGATGGCAAGCATGGCTATCACTGCCGCCACACCGAATATAATACCCAACGCTGTGAGCATGGATCTCATCTTATTAGCCATCACCGCTTCAATGGCGATATACAAGTTGGCCAATACCCTTTCCGATATCATTCCCTTTTTCATTTATTCCGGTTTGATTTCCGTGGCCCGCCTGTATTTCCCTGCCTCTGTTCCCTGCGTTCTTTAAACTTGCGCATCTGCTCCTCGGTCACTTCTTTTGTAGTACCATCCGGAAGGGTAATGGTAAAAGTCTCCGGCTTTTCCTGTACTGTTTCCTTTTCCTTATTCCGTTTTCCATCCAGTTCCGGCAGCATGGCAATGGGCGATTCCTCCATACCGGAAGGTACCGACAAGTAAACCCTGTCATCCGGTGTAAGGCCCAGTTCAATTACAGCTTCATTACTGTTGGTCTCACCTACGAGAACTTCTTGTTTTACGGCTTTTAATCCTGATTTTTTAAATACATAGGTAATGGAGTCATCCTTGCTGTGGAGGCATTCCAATGGTACGAACAAGGCGGAATCCAGTTTTTGAACGATAATCCTGTTGGAGGTTGTCATAGCAGGACGGAGCAAAGGATCGTAACCATTTATTTCAATGGTGGTTTCAAAAACCTTCGAATCGGAGTTGGGGCTTTGCTCACCGACGTTTGCCACGAATGTCACGGTGCCCGACAACCTCTTTTCCGGAAAAGCATCGAGGCCTATCTCGACCATCTGACCCGGCTTTACTTTGCGGACATCCACTTCATTGATATATGTCATAGATAACATCACACTAAGATCAGGCAGAGTGGCTACTACAGGGTCCCACATATGAATCTGGGACCCGGCTTTGATGGGCTTGCCGTCAAATCCTTTGGCATATACGACCATGCCCGGCTCCGGTGCTGTGATGTAAAACGATTTTTCCAGCTCAAGCATCGCATTATATTCGCGCTGGACTTTCCTGCGCTCGGCAGCTACCTCAGCCATCCGTGCTATGTTTTGTTCAAGTTTTATCTTATAATTCTCTTTGGCTTGCTTAAATGCTCTTTTCGCTTTATCCAGATCGATCTCTGCCTGTTTGATTGTAGCCGGAGGCTCATACTGCGATTGTTGTAATTTGATCTGCATTTCCTCCACCGCATATTCCAGGTTTACCAGTTCATCGCGTGCCTGACGCATTTGCAAAGCGGTGTCAAGCTGGGTTTGGACAAACTGTGATTGCTTCTTCTCGAGGTCGATCTGCTTGTCCTGCAGCTTGGTATTAAAATCCGACTTGTCGAGCGTGGCAATCCAATCACCTTTTTTCACGACAGTACCTTCATCCACAATATCCTGAATATTAACCTGGTAAATACGAAATTCGCGCAGTTTGGACGGCCCCTTGATTTTTATCGAGTTTTTGGCTTCAAGCTCTCCCGTGGTAGTGATGTCAACAATAAATTCACCGGTTGATACGGGAACTATGATTTCGCTCGATTCCTTTTTGCCTGTAATATTGGCAAGCAGAAATCCGGATACGACCACAGCGGCTGCGATCAATCCTATGATTATTTTTCTCTTCATATTGATATTCTTTTGTCTTTACCTGGCGATAAAGAATTTGTAGGGAAAATTATTAATTAAGGGGTATTATTATATAAATCTCCAGACTTATCCGGAATTTCTTAAATATAATACGGTAATTTGTCCATTCTCGTATTCATTTTAAAGCCGGATTTGATAAATGTTCGTTTTCATAAGATAAATGGTAATATTCGGGGAGCAAGGATAACGGGAAATTGTTGCTTTTCCTGAATAGAGTAAAATTCATTTTGAATGAAAAAAATTATCAGTTTTATGCTGCGGCATGTACCCCGCAGATACATTCAATACTTCAGTCATTACATTTTAAAAGTTGTCGCCCTGTTTTACTACGGCAATAAAGTGCAATGCCCCATCGACGGAAGAACTTACCGCACATTTTTGCCTTACGGCAGGCTGAACCCAAGACCCAATGCATTGTGCCCCAGCTCTCTCTCGCTGGAACGGCACCGACTAATGTGGCTCTTCCTCAGGCGTAAGACAAATTTCTTCAACGAACACCTGAAATTGCTGCATATAGCACCGGAATTGTGCTTTATCAAAATATTTAAAAAAATGGAGAATATCGATTACACCACAGGCGATATCGAGTCACCGCTCGCCGATGTGAAGATGGACGTGCACAATATTCCCTTTGATGACGATACTTTCGATGTCGTATTCTGCAACCACGTGATGGAGCATGTGGAGAATGATATAAAAGCCATGAGCGAGATATACCGCGTACTGAAATCCGGTGGCTGGGCCATTATTCAGTCACCCGTGTATCCCGAAATCGAAAAAACCATCGAAGATCCTGCTGTCACCGACCCGAAAGAGCGGGAGCGCCTCTTCGGTCAGGATGATCATTTGCGAAAGTACGGGAGAGACTATGGCGATAGATTGCGCAAAGCAGGATTTAAAGTGACGGAGGATCATTTTCTGGATGAAATCAACGAAAAAGAAAGGATAAGATATGCCCTGCCTGGGGAAGAGATCATTTACTTTTGTGAAAAAATATAAGGCCCGGTTTATAATGAAATCTTACAAGCACCACGCATCTGCCTTCCCGATAAACATGCTATGGAAAATATGCCTTTTTCTCATGGTTTTCTGGCAGTCGGATTTGTACGCGCAGTTGGGGAAACGAAAAATATCATTCACCCGTGCAGATACTTTGCGCGGCACGCTCTCACCGGCCCGATCATCCTATGATGTTTATTTTTATCATCTCGATATAACAATAGACCCGGTATCAAAAAGCATCCATGGATCTAATACCATTTATTTTGAAGTCACAGAAAACACACATCACCTGCAGGTGGACCTGTTCGAAAATATGCATATTTCAAGGATAAGCCTCAACGGTCATAAAAAATTGAAATTTGACCGGGAGCACAATGCCATGTTTATCCACCTGCCCCAGGAGGCAACAAAAGGCTCGCGGCAATTCATCAAAATATATTATGACGGAAAACCCATTGAAGCCAAACGCCCTCCGTGGGACGGAGGTTTTGTCTGGTCTGAGGACAGCGACGAAAATCCATGGATTGGTGTTGCCTGTCAGGGCACCGGAGCCAGCCTCTGGTGGCCCAACAAAGACCACCAATCCGATGAGCCGGACAGCATGCTTATCAGCATCACGGCGCCAGAGGATTTGCAAAATATTTCAAATGGAAGATTGCGTAAAGTGACAAAATTGAAAAACGGTACAAGACGGTTCGACTGGTTTGTCAGCTACCCGATTAATAATTACAATGTGACAGTGAATATTGCCAGATATGCCCATTTCAAGGATCAATTTATCAGTGATGAGGGCGATACCCTCTCACTCGATTATTATGTTTTGCCCGATAAGCTGGAAGATGCTAAAAAGCAATTTTCACAGGTGCAGCCGATGATGAAATTCTTTTATGAATATTTCGGCCCGTACCCTTTTACCCGGGATGGTTACAAGCTTGTTCATACACCGTATGTGGGTATGGAACACCAGTCGGCAGTGGCTTATGGCAATGGCTTCACGAACGGTTACAGGGGACAGTCATCGTGTGAATCCGGTCTCAAATTCGATTTCATTATCCTTCATGAATCGGCCCATGAATGGTGGGGCAACAGCATCACCGCCAATGATATCGCCGATATGTGGATACACGAAAGCTTTGGCTCCTACGCCGAAGGACTTTATGTGGAGTGCCAATATGGCTATGATGAAGGAATGAAATACATCAACAGCAAGCGACAGAACGTGCGCAATGACCGGCCCATCATCGGACCTTACGGCGTCAACAGGGAGGGTTCGGGCGATATGTATGCCAAGGGTCAACTTATGCTCAATACGTTGCGCCATGTGATCGGCAACGACAGCCTCTGGTTTGGCATCCTCAGGGGTTTGAATGAAAATTTTCGCCACAAATCCATAGCCGGACAACAGCTCATCGACTATATCAATGACAAAACACCCATGGATTTGCAACCAATTTTTGACCAATATCTGAAGTATACGGGCCTTCCCCAACTCAATGTGACACTTCGTAAAAAGGGTAAAAAAGTCACGGCGACTTATCGGTGGAAAACCGATGTGAAAAATTTTGATATGCCTGTAAAAGTGACAACCGGGCCCGGGAAATGGGCAATTATTTATCCCACCACCAAAAGCCAAACCATCGATCTGCATGGCCTGCACCCTGATAATTTTCAGGCGGCAGAAGATCAATTTTACATTGATGTGAAGATCAGAAAGATATACTTTGTGTCAGATTAGACAAGAGCTTTTTCATAGGTGCCAAAGAGCATTGCCAATGGCCTGAAGATTGCGTCCTCACCGGAGGACGAGAGCGGCAAAATCCATCTCAAGTCAATCACCAAACTGATATAGTCATTTTTCCATGCATTAGTGTTCCTTGCAAGAGACATTGATGGTGAAAGGTGTGGTACGTATTTTTCATAGACCATCAGGTTATGTTTTAGGGGGTCCTGGCACTGCTCGTGCACACAGCCGCGCAGGGGGCCGGGAACTATGGTATAAATTTTTAAAAAAATACAAAAGAGCGACAGTCCCCGGACTCCCGTCCTGCCAAAAGACGGAGGTCCCGGGCCTCCGTCAGTCTGCAATGGCGCTTCCATGAGAAAATCACCGTTTTTTCATGAAACCCCCGGTACAAGTTGGGCCTGCCGCAAGGCCGCGCCAAAACTTGCGCCAGTGAAAGTGTAGAATTTCGTCTTGCAGGGATGCGGAATTCCGAGCCTGTCCCGCTTCAGCGTGAGGTCTCCCTTGGTTTGCAATGAGGCTTCCATGAAGAAAATCATCAATTTTTCATGGGCGTGGAAGGGCATTGCAAATGCCCGGGTGAGTGCGTCTTCATTCGTTCCACATGGTGACAAGGTGGAAGAGGACGAG
>WGED01000183.1 GCA_015492915.1 Cyclobacteriaceae bacterium | reverse complement strand
TATTAATAAGCTGTTGTTTGTTGATAATCGGGCAAAATTCGTAAAGCACCTAAAGCCGGGGTCGATTGCAATTTTCAATTCAAACGACATCATGCCAACGAGCGCTGACGGCGTCATGCCGTTCGTCCAGCAAACGGACATATACTATCTGAGCGGGATAGACCAGGAAGAGAGTATTTTGTTGCTTTTTCCCGATGCGGCCGAAAAGCAAAACAGAGAGATCCTGTTTTTGAAGGAGACGAATGAGCAAATTGCAATATGGGAAGGGCATAAATATACGATGGATGAAGCGAGGGAGATATCCGGAATTTCCAGTATTTACTGGCTGTCAAGGTTTGAGGAGATTTTCGACGCGCTGTTGCCTCAGGCCAATCATGTTTACCTCAATTCCAATGAGCATCTCAGGGCCATGAAAGTCGTGGAAACGCGGGATGATCGCTTTTCGAAATGGTGCCGCAACAAATACCCTTTGCATCAATATGAAAGGTCGCAGCCTATCATGCATGAGATCAGGCCGATTAAATCGCAATTTGAGATTGACAGGCTTCAGGAGGCCATTGACATTACGGAAAAGGGGTTTCGTAGGGTATTGAAAATCATCAAGCCCGGAGTGATGGAATATGAAATAGAAGCAGAACTTATTCATGAATTTGTCAGGAATCGCAGCAGGCGACACGCCTTTCAGCCCATTATAGCTTCAGGATGGAATGCCTGTGTGCTCCACTATATCGATAATAAGGACATGTGCAAAGACGGTGATCTGGTGTTAATGGATTTTGGCGCTGAATATGGGAATTATAATGCCGACATCACGCGATGTGTGCCTGTAAACGGTCGTTTTACCAAAAGGCAAAAGGATGTTTATAATGCAGTATTGCGCGTGCAGAGGGAGGCAAAAAATATGCTGGTGCCCGGAAATACCATTCCCGAGTATCATAAAGAGGTAGGCAAGATTATGGAATCAGAGCTGATTGGCCTTGGACTGATCAGCAAGAGCGACGTAAAAAACCAGGACGAAAATAATCCTGCCTATAAAAAATACTTTATGCATGGCACTTCACATCACCTCGGTCTGGATGTGCACGATTATGGCTATCCGCAGCAGAAAATGCAGGCCGGCATGGTGTTTACCGTTGAGCCGGGCATTTATATCAGGGAAGAGAGTCTCGGTATCCGTCTCGAAAATGATGTGGTGATCACTGAAGATGATGGGGTCATAGATCTGATGAAAAATATTCCGATTGAAGTGGAAGAGATTGAAGAGATCATGAATTCCAAATGAGATAACAATTGAAAAAGGACAAAAAAATAAGGTTGCCGGCAGGCAACCTTTTTTAATGATTATTCATACCCTGTTTGTTCATACCCTGAATTTCTTTGCCTTCTTCATGAGCATTTCACGGTCGGCAGTGATTTTGATGTCACTGTAAATGTTTTTTGACAGTTCAGCGACTACTTTTTTATTATAACCCAATCTTTCAGCAATATCTTCACAAAAAGTAATTTCCGATTTAAAAACAAGCCCATCCACTTTCATAAGCTGGATAACGAGGTACAGATATCCGAATCGTTCCTCTTCACTCAGATGTGACAAATCACCAATAGGCTCAGGTTTGTTTAGCAATTCTTTAACCGTATTCTCATCCACATTGTGCACCTGGGCAATGTGTTCAATAAGTTTGAGTTCTTTGCCGCCAAGCGAGCCGTCAATTGTGGCCAGTTGTATCAGAATGTTTAGTTGTCTTCTAATCATCTTGAAATAGAATTTTGTTCATACAATTACCAAATTTAACAATTAAAATGATGGTGAAGTGACACAGGGATTTGTGGACATCAAAAGCCATGTAATATTTCCCGAATATCTAACAACAAATCACTCAATTGATTATGTGGCGGGTGTTCAATTAACATTTTAATTGCATGGCGATTGATTTTTCTGATATTTTCTCTCCCTTTTCATTATAGGTCACTTCGTGCATTATGGCCGTATTTTCATGGTCAACAAGCAGGGCAGTAGAGCACCTTGTACCGTATCCTTTCATGGAAATAAAAACAGGTGAAAGTTTTTGCTCAAGTTCAAAGGGAATGCCTGTGTCCGGAAGTTGATCGTCAGGTGCAGGAGCTTTATTTTTCAGTAGCTCGATAAGGTTAGATGTTTTTATAAGACTTGATGTTATGAGATTTTGAAGATTTTTTTGGCCGGTCTTCACCTTGGGCCATGGGGTGTCGAGCAGGGCGTTGCTCAGACCGTGAGTTCCGTTCTTAATCACATTGATTTTGTCGGTAATATTTGAATAATGGATCATGGTTCTGAAGCAATCATCGCTCAGTAACAGGTTGAAGCCGCTGTATTGCATTCTGTGCCGTGATGTTTTATCAAGGAATGTATTAGCAGAGTCATACTCAAGCAGATATGATTTTGATAATTCACCCCTTGACCTCGCGAAGGTCTTTTTGTAATTGCTGTCCCGAAAGTTGGTGATCGCAATAAACCTGCCGTCGTCGCGTATGCCCAGCCAGGTGCCTCCGGACAATAAATCCCTTCCGCCCAACACATGCTTGTTTTCCTGCCAGAAGTCAGCCGGAGCAGTGGGACGGTCAAAAAACTCATCCCGGTTGGCAGCCAGAATCAATTTGTATCCTGGATGATTGTTGAGGGCAAAGAGAATGAGGCACATTGAAATTGGTTTTAATAGTATTGTGTCGTTAAAATTTTCCTAATTTTGACCCGAATTTAAAGTTTAACTTCCGGTCTTACGAACTTATTTATTCTATTATCAAAAAAACTTAAAATTCATGCCTGTGTTTGGATTTTCTAAAAAGCGAAAAGAAAAGGATAAGCTTCAAATGGTGGATTTGGATGGAAATCAGCTTAAGGAAGGGGATGAGGTGATTTCATACAGGTATGAATTGGGAAGATGCGTTATCACAAAGACAGGGAATGAATATTTTTATGAATCACTTGAATCTCATGAAATTGTTAGTTGGCTCAGAATGGTCGATGCAGTAACCAAAAGACAAAAGGTGTCGAAGATCTGATACATGAAAAAAAATAGCTGTTTTTTCATAAAAACAGAAATCATAGACTAAAACAGGAATAATCAATAAACCATGAAAAAAGCTTTAATTACGGGAATCACGGGACAGGACGGGGCATATCTCACAGAGCTTCTGATCGAAAAAGGCTATGAAGTCCACGGCATTAAGAGAAGATCGTCGCTGTTCAATACCGACAGGATTGACCACCTATATCAGGATCCGCATGAACAAAATGTGCGTCTCAGACTGCATTACGGCGATCTGACCGATGCGAGCAATGTAATACGCATCATACAGGAGGTACAACCCGATGAGATTTACAATCTCGGCGCCATGTCGCACGTCAAAGTGAGCTTCGATACGCCGGAATATACCGCGAATGTCGACGGGCTTGGCACTCTGCGTATTCTCGAGGCGGTGCGCTTGCTTGGGATGATCGACAAAACAAAAATTTATCAGGCATCAACATCAGAGCTTTATGGTCTTGTGCAAGAGACCCCACAGAAGGAAACCACGCCTTTTTATCCGCGCTCACCCTATGGCGTGGCTAAGTTGTACGGCTTTTGGATCACTAAAAACTATCGGGAAGCTTATAACATGTTTGCCTGCAACGGTATTTTGTTCAACCATGAATCACCTTTGCGGGGTGAGACTTTTGTTTCGCGTAAAGTGACAAGGGCCGTGGCGCGTATTGCACTCGGATTGCAGAAAGTGCTGTATATGGGTAATCTGGATGCCAAACGTGACTGGGGTCATGCCAAAGATTATGTGAAAGCCATGTGGCTGATGCTTCAACAAGATGAGCCCGACGACTTTGTTATCGCCACAGGAGTGACAACTTCAGTGAGGGATTTTGTCAGGATGAGTTTTGCTGAAGTGGGCATAGAACTGGAATTTGAGGGAGAAGGGGTGAATGAGGTGGCCAGGGTGTCAGCCTGCCTCAATGATGAATGGAGTGTGAAAAAAGGCCAGATTGTCATGAAGATTGACCCGCAGTATTACAGACCGACGGAGGTGGATCTCCTTATCGGTGATCCGTCGAAAGCCAGGGAAAAGCTGGGCTGGACGCTCGAATATGACTTAAAAGCGCTGATAAAAGATATGATTACTGCTGATGTTGAGCTCTTTAAGCGCGATCAGTTTTTGTTGAAGGGCGGTCATAAAATCATGAATTATCATGAATAAAGAGGACAAAATATATGTAGCCGGCCACAGAGGCATGGTCGGTTCCGCTATCATCAGGAAGCTGCGGGCAGAAGGATATGAAAATATCGTTACCCGCACTTCAAAAGAGCTTGATCTGCGTGATCAGTATGGAGTGAGGGATTTTTTTATTGAAGAAAAACCCGATTATGTTTTTCTGGCTGCTGCCAAAGTGGGGGGGATTGTCGCCAATAACACCTACCGGGCGGAGTTTCTCTACGATAATCTGATGATCCAGAACAATGTCATTCATCATTCATGGTTGAACGGGGTGAAAAAGCTGCTGTTTCTCGGCAGTTCATGCATCTATCCGAAATTGGCTCCTCAGCCATTGAGGGAAGATGCTCTTCTAACAGGTCCTCTGGAGCCGACCAATGAACCCTATGCCATCGCCAAAATTGCAGGCATCAAGATGTGTGATGCTTATCGCGATCAGTATGGCTGCAATTACATCTCCGTGATGCCCACCAACCTGTACGGTCCCAACGACAATTACGATCTGCAAAATTCCCATGTGCTCCCTGCCCTTATCAGAAAATTTCATGAGGCAAAAATTGAGCAAAAACCATATGTGGAAATTTGGGGCACGGGCAGCCCGCTGAGAGAATTCATGCATGTGGACGATCTGGCTGACGCTTGTTTCTTTCTGATGGAAAATTACAATGAACGTGGTTTCATCAATATCGGTGTGGGCAAGGATATCTCTATCAAAGAACTTGCATTACTGATAAAAAAGATCGTGGGTTATGAAGGCGAGCTGCGGTTCGACACGTCAAAGCCGGACGGCACCCCCCGCAAATTACTGGATATCTCAAAGCTTGCGGCTCTTGGATTTAAAGTAAAAATTTCATTGGAAGAGGGGGTCAGGGCTGTATATGAGGAGTACAGCAGGAAGACATAAAAAATACCCATCATGGAGCAAGGGATGTTTAATCAAACCCCGATTAAACAGGATTTGAGCTGCCCCAACATCTCAACCCTCCACTGTTAACCATGAACTAATCATGGATCCTGCCGGAGCAGGATTGAGGCCCGGTTTCAATGCAGGGCTTCCACTCGGTATTGTATAAATGTTAGGTTTGAGAAACGAAAACCTTAACTCCGATGGGTATATCTTCAATATGTCAAATTCTTATACAAGTGGGTACACATCCGTACACCTGTTTACATTGCAAATATAATATTTCGCTCACTTATATTTTCAAGACGGCATAAAAAAAAGCCTCGTAAAGAGGCTTTTAAAATATATTCAGCAATGGCCGGATTACATCATTCCGCCCATTCCGCCACCCATTGGAGGTGCGGCGGGAGCTTTCTCATCTTCCGGTTCATCGGCAACCACGCACTCGGTAGTAAGCAGCAATGAAGCTATAGAAGCGGCATTTTCAAGAGCCAACCTTGTCACTTTGGTCGGATCAATGATTCCCGCAGCTACCAGGTCTTCAAACTTGTCTTCTCTTGCATTGTAGCCGTAACTTCCTTTTTCTTCCATCACCTTGTGAACTACGACAGAACCTTCACGGCCGGCATTCTCCACAATAGTACGCAGAGGAGCTTCCAGTGCTTTTCTTACAATGTTAACGCCGGTATCCTGATCTTCATTCTCCACTTTCACCTTGTCGAGTGCTGCAATGGCCCTCACAAAAGCGATACCACCACCGGCTACGATACCTTCCTGTACGGCAGCTCTTGTAGCGTGAAGCGCGTCGTCAACCCTGTCTTTTTTCTCTTTCATCTCCACTTCCGTAGCGGCGCCTACATACAGGATGGCTACACCGCCCGACAGCTTAGCCAGACGCTCCTGGAGCTTTTCCCTGTCGTAGTCAGAAGTTGTCGTTTCGATCTGGGCTTTGATCTGATTTACACGACCTTCAATATCTTCTTTTTTACCGTTACCGTTTACGATCACGGTATTGTCTTTGTCAATGTTTACCTTCTCGGCGGTACCGAGCATTTCGAGTGTAGCATTTTCAAGCTTAAATCCTCTTTCCTCGGAGATCACTGTACCACCGGTCAGAATGGCGATATCTTCGAGCATTGCTTTTCTCCTGTCGCCAAAGCCCGGAGCCTTTACAGCAGCTACTTTAAGTGAACCGCGGATCTTGTTTACTACGAGGGTAGCCAATGCCTCACCATCCACATCCTCGGCGATGATCAACAGCGGCTTGCCTGTCTGAGCGGTAGCCTCGAGTACAGGAAGCAACTCTTTCATCGTAGAGATTTTCTTATCGTGGATGAGAATATAAGGACTCTCGAGTTCTGCTTCCATCTTTTCGGTGTTGGTCACGAAATAGGGTGACAGATAGCCACGGTCAAACTCCATGCCTTCCACCGTTTTCACTTCAGTGTCGGTACCTTTGGCTTCTTCCACTGTGATAACACCGTCCTTGCCAACTTTTTCCATAGCATCGGCAATCATAGCGCCGATTTCCTGGTCGTTGTTGGCAGAGATGGCTGCCACCTGTGCTATTTCCTGTGAATCTTTTATGGGTTTAGATTGTTTTTCGAGATCAGCTACTACAGTAGCAACAGCTTTATCGATACCCCTTTTCAGATCCATTGGGTTAGCACCGGCTGCTACGTTTTTAATTCCGTGAGCAAAAATGGCCTGTGTCAGCACGGTAGCAGTGGTGGTACCGTCACCGGCATCATCTGCAGTTTTGGATGCCACTTCTTTCACGAGTTGTGCACCCATATTTTCGATCGGGTCTTTCAGTTCAATTTCTTTTGCAACCGTTACACCGTCTTTGGTTACTGAAGGGGCGCCGAATTTTTTATCAAGGATTACGTTTCTTCCTTTCGGGCCCAGTGTCACTTTTACCGCATCGGCTATTTGCTCAACGCCTTTTTTGAGTTTCTCTCTTGCTTCGGTATTAAATAATAGTTCTTTCGCCATTGTATTATGTGTTTTTAATTAGTTTAAGATTGATTTAAATAACTGCTAATATGTCAGACTCTCTCATGATGAGGTAGTCTTTATCATCGATTGTGATTTCCGTACCTGCATACTTGCCGTATAATACGGTATCCCCGACTTTTACTGTGAGGGGTTCGTCTTTTGATTTACCGCTGCCTACGGCTACCACGGTGCCTTTTTGTGGTTTTTCTTTGGCAGTATCAGGTATGATGATTCCTGAAGCAGTTTTTTCTTCTGCCTCCGCAGGCTCAATTACTACTCGATCTGCTAATGGTTTGATACTTACTTTTGACATATTTCTTCTCTTGTTTTAGGTTAGTTTAAAATCCGAGACTCTTCTAACATTTCCTATGCCAAAGGATAATTGGCATAAAAACATGAAAATAGACTGTCAAAATTTCATGCTGTCATAAAAAAGACTGTCATATTATGTCTGATCTCAATGGAGTGACATGAAAAATCGATGATTTTCAAGGAAGTCAACAATGCTGCCTGTAGCCCATCGGCTTACCGGGCATGAAAAATAGGCTATTTTTCATAAACTAAAAAAAAGGCCACTCTTTCGAGCGGCCTCCCTCATGGTTAGGTATGTAAATCTATTCTTCTTCGAGTTTAAATTCTTTCAGGAAATCGCTGGCTTGAGTTGTCGAGCCGAATTCATAGATTTTTGTTTTGCCGTTGCTCAGATGAATTTCGATGGTCACCATGTTAACTTTCAATTCTTCCTTAAAATGCAGATGAGCAGGCAGTTCATAATGTGATTCGGTTTGTGACAGTCTGGCTACTTTTACAGTCTTGCTTCTCTTGGCTTTACAATAGACACATTCATAATATTTGATCATTTCTCCATCGGTATTTTCCGTTGGAGTAATCACAATTTCTTCTTTCACAAGTTTCATGGTCTTGAAACCGCAGGAGTTGCACTGGTAAGCCATCAAATGCCCCGGGTATTTCTCAACCTTCACATCTCCAGTTTCTTCATCAACCCATACATCATAATCAACGGAAAAAACATTTTCTTCTGCCTGCATGCCCTCGTCAAGATGAACATCTTCTTCCTCTTCACTCAGCAGCTTCATCATGTTGCCTGTTTTCTTGTTAATGCGTGGCTTGTAACGCCAGTGTTTCATCTTTTTCTCAAGAACGCCGGGATAGACGTATTTTATCAACAGCCAGGAAATGTAAACGATAAGGGTGCCGAAGGTGAGTGAGATAAACATTCTGACAAAAAACCAGACGACGCTAAGCTTGACCGTGTCGTGATAAACAGTGTTGACAAATAAGGTGACACTGAGTGCGAAGGCCACAATCGAATAAAAAAGCATCTTTGTCTCATGGGTGGCGAGATAGTCGTATTTTTGCTTATAATCCGAAATAGCAGCCAACCGTACCTTATTAATAATATAAATAAGAATGGCCGCTAAAAATGAAAGTCCTCCTGCAACAATGGCAAAAACCTGCCATATCTCTAAAAATTTACCGTAAGTTGATTCCATAATATTTGTTTTTTCCTGTTTACCAAAAGTGACTGCCTTTCGCCCGGCAGGCTAAAGTGTCAGTCGTTTCCTCTTAAATCAGCCTTAATTTAGTAAAATCCCCATTTTAATGCTCATTATTTATTTTTTATTTCAATATAGGGTACTACCGTTATGATCATTTTACGGGCAGATTATATTATTTCGATCACCATGGTTACCGTGAAATTATTTTGAGGATGACTGCATTTAAAAAAGGTTGAAAGCCTTTGCATATACGATTGCCTTTTATAATTTTGTGCCCGTCATGAATAATGTATTGAATCATACATGGTCTTGGTGGTGGCATAGAGTAGCAACGCTGCGCTGAACGAAGACCTGTATGTGAAAATATAATAGGGTAGCTCGTCGTTCGGCGGGCTTTTTTTTTGTGTAAACCATGAGAAAAGTGGAAAAAATAAGACTGAAAAGCGAATACAGGCGGATGCTGGCCGATGTGATCACACCCGTGAGCGTGTATCTGAAACTGCGCGACCGGTATGCAAACTCCATCCTGCTCGAAAGCTCCGATTACCATGGCGCCGAGAACAGCTACAGCTATATCTGCTGCAATCCCATATCAACTTTCAGCATTAAGGATTCGCAGTGGAAGATTGCCTGGCCCGGCGGCAACAATGATACGGGTATCCTGTCGAAGCCCAAAGACGCCATTGAAAAACTGAACGATTACCTGCGGAGTTTCGACATTGAGGAGCATGGGTTCAAGTTCGTGGTGGACGGCCTGTTTGGCTATCTCAGCTATGATGCGGTGCAGTATTTTGAGGATATCACCTTCTCGAAGGCCAAGAAGGATGAGTACGGCATGCCCGATATCTTTTATTCCGTTTACCGGAATGTGATTGTCTTTGATCACTTCAAAAACGAAGTCTATATTTTTGATAACCGGCCTGAAGAAGATGGAAGTGAAAGCAATATCGGGGAGATCGCCGACCTGATCCGCAACCGCAACTACCCCGACTACCACTTTGTATGGAAAAATGATGAAATTTCCAATGTCACCGACGAGCAGTTTCTCGATATGGTACAGAAGGGCAAAGACCACTGTCATCGCGGCGATGTGTTTCAGATCGTGCTGTCGCGAAGATTCAGTTCGGGCTTCCTCGGCGACGAGTTCAATGTGTACAGGTCCTTGCGATCTGTCAATCCCTCGCCTTACCTTTTTTATTTTGATTACGGGAGTTTCAAGATTTTCGGCTCCTCACCCGAGGCGCAGATCGTGATCAAAAACGGCGAGGCCATCATCTATCCCATCGCGGGCACTTTTCGCCGCACAGGCAACGACAAGGCAGACGCCGAGCTGGCCAAAAAACTTTCGGAAGATGAAAAAGAAACCTCGGAGCATGTGATGCTTGTGGACCTGGCGCGCAACGACCTCAGCCGTCACGGCTCGAATGTGCACGTAGAAACCTTTAAGGAAATACAATATTATTCCCATGTCATACACCTCGTATCGAAAGTGGTGGGCAAACTGGAGGACGGCGCCAATACCATTCAGATGGTAGCGGATACTTTCCCGGCGGGCACGCTCTCGGGTGCGCCGAAGCACAAGGCCATGGAACTCATTGATAAATATGAAAACACCAGGCGCGGCTATTACGGAGGCGCTATAGGTTTTCTCGGGTTCAACGGTGAATTCAATCATGCCATCATGATACGTTCATTCATGAGCAAGAACAACAGGCTGTACTATCAGGCCGGCGCCGGCGTGGTGGATAAGTCGAAGAGAGAGAATGAGTTGCAGGAAGTGAATAACAAGCTGGC
>WGED01000182.1 GCA_015492915.1 Cyclobacteriaceae bacterium | reverse complement strand
GTAAAAGAATTCACCACCAACGTTTACTCTGCAAAGATTGATCAAATTATAAATATTGTTAAAAGTCGACGTACTGAAATTGCAAATATGACAAGTCCACCAACAATATTCAGGGTTGAAGGTGAAATTGTTCTCGGTGTTCACCGTGAAAATGTTTTCAGTAATACAAATTTTAAATTTGTATAAAAATGAAGCCGATTCACTACCCAAATAGCAGGGTAGATATTGTTTTAATTGGCCGACCTGGACAATACCTACGGTCATTTATGATACAGCCGCTAAAAGCAGGAGAATACCTGCTGGCTGTGTGGCCGAAAGGTAACAGAGATAAAAACAGGATCTTCTATAGTTACTTTTCTTACCGGGGTATAGAAAACCCGCCTTTTTTCACAAAATATGATCTTGGTCCTTTTAGCCAGATTACTGAATGGGAATGGTCATTATTTGAAAACGGAAACGTATCTACCTCTGAAGAGTTGATTGCTGATTTTATAATAACAGGACAGGAAATCACAAAAGGTAGCTTTAACCTTAATATCGATCAACCTGGAATGCCTTTGCAGCAACGTTATATCGCCTGGTCCTGTAATCAACCTTATCTCGGTGATAAAGGTGAACCCACTTCTATAGGGCCATATACCGAGGGTATATTTCAATGGTACCGAAGTCAGTTAACTTTTCTTAAGCCTGACGAGGTCTGGGCCTTTGGTGATACAGCCTACAGTGATGGAGTTCCTGCAACGGATTTTGTCGATAATTACTATGACAAAATCAACCTGGATAAAAATAAACCGGCTCAAAAGAATCTTCTTATAGATTATCGCCGTATGTACACATATACCTGGTCCTGGTCAGACTTTCAGTACACTATGCATAATTTTCATCATTGCTGTATCTGGGATGACCATGAAATACGCGATGGCTGGGGAAGTGAACAAAATGACTTTCGTGATAATAATTTTCCGATAGGTGAGATAGCCCGAACAGCTGCTGAAGAGTATATTCTTAATATGGGCCCCCGTGTTCGTAAATCTTTAGTTAATGCTAAAAAACAACCTGATGCACACCAGTCAAGAATTGAAGGCAGTGCCGCAATCTTTGTCTTTGATGGCCGTTCCAGCAGGAATTATCGTGATCGTCGTTCAACTCTTATTAGCCAACAACAGGAAGATGATTTCAAGGATTTTCTCCACTCCCTGAAACATAACTATGATATTAAATATCTACTACTTGGCTGTGGTGTGCCACTTATTAATCTCAAGGACTTTGTTGAAATTCTGGCATCAACGGCGCCAAAAGAATTAACTGATTTAATCGGCGGCATACGTGACGATGTCAGAGACAGCTGGCATTCTCCAGGTAATAAGCCCGGATTAAAAGTCATTATCAATATTATTCGGGAGCTCGTTCTCGACAGAAACGATATTAAAGTTGTATTTGTATCAGGTGATATTCATGTAGCGAATGCTTTTAGTTTCCTGCCTCCTCGATTTCCTGCTCCATGTTACCAGCTAACGACTTCTGCCTTAACAAATCGCCAACATTTGTCTGAGACAGGTTCAAAATTTCTATCTGTAGGTGATTCTGGATATTCCGATGTACTTGGAACCATCACTCGGATCTGGGACGAAATACAGGATCCTAATTTTCTTGATCTCCGTCTTACAGCAAACAGCCTGACTGCATCACTATATGTTTATAATACTGAAAACCATGATAAAAATCTGCCACAGGACACTGACCCTGTTTTTACATTGTCAATTTAGAAAGGCAGTCTTTCTTTTATAATTTTTAATAAAGATTCGAAGTTTACCGGCTTTTCAACCAGAACATCCATACCAGCATCAAGATAACTCTTTCGTTCTTCATTCATAACGCTTGCCGTCATACCAATAATCGGGGCTTTGCTAATACCTTCCTGTTTGATCAGCTGGGTAGCTTCGACCCCATCCATCTCCGGCATATGTACATCCATAAGAATAACATCCACTTCATGCTCTCGCAGGTAATCGATGGCTTCCCGTCCATTTTCACAGACAATGACATGATGTTTATTTTCTGTCATCCAGCTTTTCACTGCCATCTGGCTGATTTTGTCATCTTCAACGAGGAGAATACGCAGTGGTTTTAGATGGATCTTTTCATTAGTTTCCTGTTGTGGACTAATCTGCAGCTCATCAGCAATATCAAATGTAAACTCAAGGGTAAAGCGTGTACCCTGTAAAGGTACGGAATGTATTTTAATTGTACCGCCAAGTGCATCAACGATTTTTTTACAGATCGGCAGACCAAGTCCCACGCCCTTATTATAGATACGACGCGGTGAAAGTTGCTGAAACGGCTCAAATATCGTTTCAATCTTTTCAGGCGGAATACCCACACCAGTATCATTAACTTCAATATGCAGATGATACCGGTCTTTATGCCTGCGCCCGTTGATAAGCAGCGTGACCTCTCCCTGTACGGTAAACTTGAAGGCATTATTCACCAGGTTACTGACAACCTGTTTCAGGCGAACATCATCGGTTACCAGATATGCCGGCAGATTATCATCAACATCAACATTAAAATGAATATCCTTGTGCTCATCTTCAAAAAGATATTCGGACTGCAACAGGATATCATCGATAAATTCCCAGACCCTGAATGGACGAGTCTCAACTTCAAGTTTACCGGATTCGATGCGCGAAAGATCCAGCAGATCGTCAATCAGACTCATTAAGATCTCACCAGCACGATCGATGGATTGCAGGTATTCCCGCTGTTTTTCATCCAGTTCGGTTGTGCGCAGTACCTGTACCAGACTCAACATGCCATTCATCGGCGTACGTATTTCATGGCTCATATTTGCAAGGAACAGGCTCTTGGATTCATTTGCTGCATGTGCTTCTGCGAGGGCGTTATCCAGTTTTTTGATACCTTCGGCAAGGTCCCGGTTCTTTTCATTCAGCTCGGTTTCATAGTTCTTTACCTGCAGATTATAGACACGGCTTAAAAGGCCAAAGACTATCAGGCTGAAAATGGCGGTCTGTATTGCCGTATGACTGAGATTGATATCAAACAGGTTATAGACAACGATGATAATGGCAATGGTGACAATGGTTAATGCATTACCGACCCGCTCACCCAGTAACATGTAGGCAAGATAAATTGAAACATAGAACCAGGCGATACGAAATTCATCATGCACTACTGTGATCAGTGCGATGGTAAAAACCATCAGCGATGAAATAACCTGCGCCCACGCGATCGGCCGGAACCATTTAATATTGCGTCGCAGCAATAAAATCAGTGCCAGGTTGAAAAGTGCATAGCCAACATTGGTAACAGGCTGCACCTTGCCAATATTCATTGTCCCGGCAATGCCCAGTATACCAATCAGCAGGCCAAAAATAATGGCGATCGCCATAAAGTAATTCAGGGTACGAAAACGGAACAGCAGGTGACTCTCTGATTCAGTAAAATCAAAGCCACTATGAAGAAAATTGGTAAAAGCTGAAGTTGAAATATTACTACCCTGGT
>WGED01000181.1 GCA_015492915.1 Cyclobacteriaceae bacterium | reverse complement strand
CGGACATTGCGACAGTGATGCACTGCTTTTTATAAACCGGGCGTCATGAATTTCCATTTATTTCCTGCGATTATGTTATTATCAGGCATTTCAAATTTGACAATCACTCACTGCAGGTCAATCAAATTTACACAGAAATCACATCTTCTTCATACAGAGAGTAAATGGTTTGCAAATAAAGCCTATTTTTTGGTGTTCGGGTCAAATTATTACATCAAATAAAAGGAATGCAGCCGGCGCTAAAAAACCTTATTATATTGAAAATGAAAAAATAAATACCTTTTTTCATTAATTATACATGATTTCTGGCTCATTTTACACAATAAGTCATTCATAAGACTTTGTTTATTAATGAATTGGGCACTTTGCATTAAAGCAATAGACTAAATATATTACAATCATTTGTTATTGCTGAAAATCAATTTTAATTTCAGACGCCAAATTTTGTTATTTGAAACCTGAATTTGTCAACAAACATATATGTATGCGGAGCATTTACCGTAAACTTTATCTGATAACCTTATTCTCAGTCATCCTCGGTCAAGCCTATGGTCAGGATGCAAATAAGGAAGCAGCCAAACAGCTTGTTGAAATTGCCAACGACGCTTATTTCAACCTAAGAGTAATCCTTCTGGCGAACGAACAATATGTACAGGCGGCAGAGATGGATCCTGAAAATATCGAAGCCAACTACATGGCCGGCCGCACCTATCTTGAAACCAACGCCAAAGCCAACGCCACAAAATACCTGCTGCGCGTACTGAAATTAAACCCGGATTATAAATTCAATATTTTGTATCTCATCGGTCAGGGATATCAATACGGGCTCGAATTTGAGAAAGCAATTAATTACTACAATCAATACATTGAAAAGCTTCAGGCCAATACGCGCCGAAGCGGGGAGGATTATACCTCACTCCCCGAGGTGCAGCGCAGAATTTATGAATGTGAGAATGGCTTGGAGTTTGTCAATGCTCCCCGTGATTACATAATTGAAAATGTAGGCCCGGCCATCAATTCGGAATGGGACGACTTTGCGCCGGTGCTCACTGCCGATGAAACTTTCATGGTATTTACCACCAGGAGGCAGGAAGGCAATACCAATGAGAACGTATTCGATGACATGCTTTTTTACGAGGATGTATTCTATTCTGAAAAAGTTGGGGGTAAATGGCAGCCGGCCAAAAATATCGGCCCCCCAATCAACAATCTCTATCATGACTCGAATCTTGCGATCAACGCTGACGGAACAGAATTATACCTGTATCGAAGTGAAAACGGAGGGGATATCTTTGTATCGACGAAAAATCCCAATGGCTCATGGTCCGAACCGAAACCTTTGAATGAAAATATCAACAGTACTTTTTCGGAGAATTCAGTGTCTATTTCACCGGATGGAAACACGTTGTATTTTTCAAGCGACAGGCCCATTACTCCCGATAAGAAAGACCTCGACATTTATTATTCGAAAAAAGATAGGAATGGCGAATGGGGGCCTGCGAAAAACATAGGTTCCGTTATCAATACTCCTTATGACGAAGACGGCCCTTTTATCGATTATGATGGGAAAACGCTTTATTTTTCAAGCAAAGGACACAAGGGGATGGGCGGATATGATATTTATAAAAGCGTGTTCAACGAGGAAACGGGTGAGTGGTCCGAGCCGGTAAATCTCGGATATCCCATGAATTCACCTGACAACGATATTTATTTCGTCAGTACCCGCGACGGAAAGCGCGGATATTACGCATCCGCCAAGGCTGATGGCATGGGATTTACGGATATTTATCATATCAGGCTGGCGGATCTTGAGAAACCGCCTATGAAAGTAGAAGCCAAAAAGGTAGAAGAAGAGCCTGCGGAAGAGCCTGAAATAGAGGCCCCGGCAATCCGGCCTGTAACGCTTGTGTTGAAAACGGTTGACAGCAAGACAAAGGAAATTGTAGATGCCACAGTAAGGATGAGCCAGGCAGGGAGCAGCAGGATGGTTGCGATCAGCAAGTTGGGCAAAGGCATGTTTGAAGCGCAGTTTATGAGCGATAAGCCGGTTAAATATAATATCACAGCCGAGAGCCCGGGATATATGTATAAAAATCTGACATTTACCATTCCGGCGGCTACAGCTACCGCCAAAACCCTGAGAAGACAGATAGGTCTGGATAAGATACAGGTAGGATACAAAAAAGTGTTGAGAAATATCTATTTTGATTTTGGTACGGCCAGACTCAAAAAAGAATCTTACCCCGAACTGGATAATCTGCTGAAAGTCCTTCAGGAAAATCCGAGGTATATGATTGAAATATCAGGACATACCGATAATGTAGGCAGCAAAGAGTTTAACAAATGGCTCTCTCTGCGCAGAGCTCAGGCGGTGGTTGATTACCTTGTAAAGAAAGGTCAGAGTGAGGGTCGCTTTATCGTTGTGGGCTATGGCGAGGAAAAACCAATCGCCAGCAACGACGATGAAAAAGATGGCCGGGAGCTCAACAGAAGGGTAGAATTTAAGGTGTTGCGTTTCAAGCAATAATCCCCAATCATTTTTATATCCACATCACTTTGGCAATATATGTAGCTGTGTTATGTATATTTGCTCCCTGACTGATTTGTAACAGACAAATTCTGATGACAGGGGAAATAAAACCTTATAAGGAAGAGAAACTTGGCAAGAAGGCCCAGGTGGCCAAAATGTTTGATAACATCAGCAGACAGTATGATTTTCTGAATCATCTGCTTAGCCTTGGTATTGACATTCGTTGGCGAAAAAAAGCTATAAAACTGCTCAGACCGTTAAAACCCGAAATTATTTTGGATGTGGCGACAGGTACCGGAGACTTTGCCATTCAGGCGTTATCATTAAACCCTGAAAAAGTCATAGGAGTTGACATTTCGGAGGGGATGCTTGAGATTGGCCGAAAGAAAATCAAATCAAAAGGCCTTGAGGATATTATCATTTTGGAACAAGGGGATTCGGAGAACCTCCGCTTTAAAGATAATATGTTTGATGCGGTCATCGTTGCATTTGGTGTGAGGAACTTTGAGGATATTGAAAACGGCCTGGTTAATATGCACCGTGTGTTGAGGAAAGGAGGTAAGTTGGTTGTGCTGGAGTTTTCCAAGCCCACGGGATTCCCATTCAAGCAATTATATAATTTTTATTTTAAGGCGATTTTGCCTAAAATAGGTAAGGTTATTTCAAAAGATAATTCGGCGTACTCATACCTTCCGGAGTCTGTCCAGGCTTTTCCCGAAGGGCCAGGGTTTTTAAAAATATTGGATAAAACAGGATTTAAACAAACGGAATGCATTCCACTAACCTTTGGCATCTGCTCCATTTACACAGGCACAAAGTAAAATTTATTACTTTCCTGTTGATGATAATGCCGCTATTAGCAAGCGGGCAGAAAGCTTTTGAGTACAATCTGCCCAACTCTGATGCTAGGTGGCTGCACTACGGGTTCAGCATTGGGCTGCATTCTTCCAGCCTTCAGCTAAAGTACTCAGACAAGTTCATAACCAACCAGCTCGACAGTCTTCATTCCATCATGCCTGCTAATGCTTTTGGCTTTTCACTTGGATTTATCACGGATTTTCGCCTTGCGGATATGTTCAATGTGCGGGTGTTGCCCAAAGTATCATTTTATGAATTTCCGGTTGATTTTAATTTCACTGACGGCAATGTTGACAGGCAACTCATCGAGGCTACATATATTGAAATGCCTGTACTTTTGAAATATAAATCACAAAGACATAAAAATTTCAGAGTATATTTTCTCGGAGGTCTTGCTCCGGGTTTAGAAGTTTCGGGTAAAAAGAGAAAAGAACAGTCCGACAACCGTTTGCTTACACAGGATTTCAATCTGAATATGGAGCTGGGATTCGGAATAGATATGTACTTTCCTCTGTTTAAATTCAGCCCGGAGGTGCGTTTTTCAAAAGGGTTGCTGAATATCCTGAAAGAGGATAAGTATGGCTACAGCGATGGCATAGAATCATTGAAAATGAATGTTTTCACTATATATCTTCAGTTTTCAGATTAAAGACTTATGGCAAAAACAGTACTTATCACAGGAGCCACTTCAGGCATCGGCCTGGCTACGGCAAAAATTTTTGCAGAAAATCAGTACAAACTCATAGTCTGCGGAAGGCGGGAGGAAAGGCTTAGGAAGTTTGTGCGGGAGTACGGCGATAAAACAGATGTAATGTATCTCGCATTTGATGTAAGGGATAAAAAGGCAGTTTTTGACAAAATATCATCTTTGCCGGATGAGTTTTTCCGGATCGATATCCTAATCAACAATGCGGGTAATGCCCATGGTCTCGATCCATTCGATGAGGACGGCATCGCCGATTGGGATGCCATGATCGATATCAATTTGAAGGGATTGCTATATGTTTCGAAAGCGGTAGTTCCGGGGATGGTAGAGAGAAAAAATGGCCATATAATCAATATCGGATCTATTTCCGGTATAGAAGTATATGGAAAGGGAAGTGTGTATTGTGCCACTAAGTTTGCCGTGGACGCCATAAGTAAAGGGATGCGTATCGATCTGCATGCCAAAGGCATCAAGGTGTCGGAAGTAAAACCCGGGGCAGTTAATACGGAATTTTCAACTGTCAGATTTAAAGGCGATAAACAAAGAGCGGATCAGTTTTACGAAGGTTTTGATCCGCTTGTTGCGGAGGATATTGCCGATATCATCTGGTTTATTGCGACCCGGCCGAAACATGTGAACATTGCGGATTTACTCGTGCTTCCATTGGCACAGGCCGGAGCATCGCTTATCCACAGGGAGAATTAGAAGCTGAATTACCAGGTCTCTATTCACTCCACTTAAATCCTGTATAATTCGGGCATGGAAGAATCTTATCTCTGCGCTTAACCTTGGATGATCTGGGCTCAGGCAGGAGCATTGTGACAGAGATTTCATGCGAACCGCCTGATTGCGGCCCAATGTTTGAAACAGTAAAATCGTAGCTGTATCCCATCTCAAAATATTTGAGATTAAGCCCTACAACAAATATCACGGCATCCTGACTCAATTGTTCGTTATAGTTTTTGTTTAACGGATTACCGCGGTACCAAATGCCTGCCATTACCGGATCAAATATGATATTTGCCCCAAGATCAAATTGTTGAAATTCTCCTTGACGCTGATAAATAAATGACGGCGCTATGCTGCTCAGTTTGGATTTTGAAAGTATAGAATGTTTGATCGGTATTCTGAACCCTGCATGCACTGAAATCCTCATATTTAATGTGGCATTTTCACCCAGCATCGAATAATTGGGTCGATTTATATGATAGGCAGAAAAACCTCCCCAAAATATTTTATTGTAAATCACCATTCCTGAAGAGAAATCAAAATAGCTTCGATTGCCAAGCTGACCAACAGCATCGTCTGTGGTAGGACCGTTATGAATGATCTGGTCGCCAAAGATCAGTTTGTCAAAATCGATTGAACGTGATCCGTATCCAAAAGTAACCCCGGGTGAAAATACCCAGCCCTCTGCAATCCTGATTTTAGCGGCATAAGTGCCGTAAAGCAGCGTATTTCTTAAATCAGCGGATCCTGCCTTGTCAGTAAGTGCCAGCAGCCCGAAGCCGCTGCTCCATTCATCGACGAGATAATCTCCTGATACGGCATAGGTAGTGAATGCATTGGGCAGCTTGGTCCATTGCATCCTGCTGTTTAAAATGACTCTCGGCTCACGCACCGAACCGGCAAGCCCGGGATTCAGATACAGTGGTGCTGCATAGTATTGGGAAAACATCGCATCCTGCGCCTGTCCTGTGCAGGCATACAAGATGGCGATGATTACAATGAGATATTTATATGATTTTTTCATGGGCTTCATCATCGTATCAGTGTTACATCACCAAACTTCATTACTTCTCTGCCGTCAAGGAATTTAAATTCCATCTTGTAGATGTAAACATCAGGAGGGCAAAGCTTACCATTATAATATCCGTCCCACCCTTTGTTTGAATCGGTTGTATCAAAAAGCAGTTCCCCCCATCTGTTGTAGATTTGCATTCTGTAAGCTACTACCCCTTCTGTGACAGGGTAGAAAATGTCATTTCTTCCATCTGTATAGCGGCTGCCATTGGTCGGACCGATCAAATTAGGCGTAAAGGCATTGGGTATCTTGATCTCATTACCCTCAATTACCTCTACGATATTTTCGTAAACTACCGTGTCGGTACAGCCGTTGTCAGTGATGGCTACGAGTTGGATATCAAAAAGGCCTGTATCGAGATACGTATGTGTCGGTTCAAACTCATTTGAGGTATTACCATCGCCAAAGTCCCAGAAATATGAATCCGCTTCAAATGAGAGATTGGTAGTATAGATAGGATCATCAGGGAGTTTAACCTTTTCAGGCCTAACTGTGAAATCGGCATGTGGTACCGGATAAACCACAATAATATCACGTTTTACTTCAACAGCTGTGACACCTGAACTATTAGTGGCTTCCAGTTTTACACTGTACACGCCCGGTTCATAATATGTATGCGTCGGGTTTTCATTTGTTGAAACACCTTCACCGGCGCCAAAATACCATTTATAACCACCTGACGAACCGTACTTTGTGAGGTTAGTGAATTGTACCGTAAGAGGGGCGCATCCTTTTCCGGGATCGAATGAGAAATCGGCAATCGGAGCCACGGGCTGTATATAAATTCTAACGGAATCACTGCTTTCACAGCCTTTTTCCTCCAGGTGTAGACGTATCGTATAGTATCCCGGTTGTTCATAGAGATGCGGTTGCGGAAACTCATCCGTTGTCGTATGTCCGTCATCGAAGTCCCAGAAATGCTGAGCGTCGGATCTGGTACTTGTATTGGTGATCGTAACCGTTGAACTCGGGAATACCTGAAACGTAGGGTTAGCCGTAAATGAAGCGATTAATTGCGGTTGTGCTGGCACCATAATTGTTTGAGAAGCGGTGTCGCTCTGACAGAACGCGTAATTCGTGGTTGACAAATCGAGTGTCACAAACAGGTTCGGCGAAGTTGGTCTGGGCCTGAGGATTTTATACCTGAATTGATCACCCAGGGTATCGCTGAAATAGGTCATACTTCCTTTCGTCACCAACCAGTTATAATCGAGCAAGCCTTTTTCAGCAGCATTTACTTCGATTATCATATAATCACAGGCCAGATCGATGGTGTCGATGTCAAAATCAGACGGCGGAATGGGATTTACATTGATACTAAGCGTTGAATCGCTGACACAGATGTTCGGGATATTGGCCTGCAAGGTTACTGTATATTGATTTATACCTTTTCCTGAAGCAGTGAAAATGTGGTTGAAGTTCGTTTTGGAACTGTCGTAATTTTCAGTTCTAATCACGCCATTTACATCACTGACTATCCAAGAATAAGCCAGTGGTAAAAGAGATTTGGTGAATTCATCAATTTCAAAATTCACATCCACCGGTGTGCAATTTTTAGCCAGGGGTTCGTAGTCAGTATAGATAAAGCCCGGCTTTATTGAAGGCAATACCTTAACCGAATCAGGATTGCTGTAGATAGCACATCCATCAGTGGATATGGATTTTAACCTTATTTTGAATGATTTGTATTTCGTTGACCAGTTTTCAAAGATTGCATTCTGTATGGGGCTGAATCCTGTGCTGTTGGGGTCTGAAACCAATGTGTCAACATAGCCGGTCCCATAGTCAATATTCCATACATATTTATCGATAGGTACCGGTTGTATGGAAACAGAGGTATTTTCAAGATTTACAGATAAGGGACTGCACCCTTCAATAACATCCTTAGTAAAGGAAGCCACGGGATTCTGATATACCTCAATACTGTCAGCATAAATAGCAAAGCAGCCATTTTGGTCATTTGTGGTTTTCAGGGCTATATAATGTTTGCCCCAGGGAAATATTTTATATAAGGAGTCTGGCCGGCTAGTGTTGAAAACAGTATCGGCGCCAAAAGTAACACCATTATAATCAAAGTCCCATTCCCATTTATTTACCTCTGAATTCTTGATCGGCTGAAGGGTAGTTTTATCTATGAGAATTGTGGCATTTCCATCGCAAACGGGGTCAGCAATGAATGAAGGCTCCGGATTATTGTACACTACTATAT
>WGED01000180.1 GCA_015492915.1 Cyclobacteriaceae bacterium | reverse complement strand
GGGATATGGGGTGCGTTGGCCACGAGATGGCCGTCTTTGTTGAGCACGGCACAGGAGAAATCCATCCGGTCCTTCACATTGACGGAAAAAGCCGTGCGCTGTAAAATGGCGCCCATGTCATTGGCCACGGCCATAAAACGGTTGGAAAACAGCTCCAGCTCCGCCAGTTCCGTCATTGCCTTTGCAGTCACCGCTTTCGCGGAAGCACGTTGCATCACAGCATTTCTGTTGCGCCGTAAGCTGAGAGACCAATGTGCCTCTACCAAAACCGTGGAATTGTTGCTGACGAGGAGGGCAGGGCCCCGGATTTCGGCCCCTTCATCAAGCTCTTCCCACACGTACACAGGGATTTCCTTCCACGAACCCGAAACGTAGCACGATACATGGCTGGAAGCCGTTGGGCTGTACGGTTCAAAGCTCACCCTTTCGCCTGTACCGGCAGCGCTTCCCGAGGCAGCGATGAGCTTGAGAGATTCCACCTCAATTTCTTCATTGTCAAGCCAGTGGCCGTACAGTTTTTCGTAGGCATCCTTAAAAAGCGCCTTCACCGACCCTCCGTCATAGCTTATCTCAATAGCCGTTTCCTGCCCGTGAAACCGCATATAGACAAGCCGTTGCCGTACATAGGCACCCTCCACAGGGATATCCTCCTTTTCAAGCTCCGAAAATGCCTCTTTTCTCATAGCATCAAACAACCTGTCGATATCATTCTCCACTTCATTGAGCGGCCGGAGCAGTTGCATCATGGAAAAACGCTCAATTTCCGCATTGCCCATGCCCCAGGCGCTCAGCAGGCCCGCGTCAAAAGGTATGATGATCTGCTGAATATCAAGCAAGTCGGCAACCTGACAGGCATGCTGTCCGCCGGCGCCGCCAAAAGCCAGCAGGGCATGCTCCCGCGGGTCATATCCTTTGCTGACAGATATCTTACGGATGGCGCCCGCCATCTTCTCATTGGCAATGCGCAGGAAATCTTCAAGCAATCCTTCCCTGCTGTCACTGCCTGTTTGCCTGAGGATCGCATCAAAAGCTTTTTCCGCCGCTTTCTTATCCAGCGGAATGCTGAAATTGGAAGGGTGTATCCTGCCGAGCAACAGGTTGACGTCGGTGATTGCCAGGGGGCCGCCGTTGCCATAGCAGGCAGGCCCGGGCCACGCCCCCGCACTCTCCGGGCCCACTGTGAGCTTGTAACCGTCAAAACCGCAGACAGAGCCGCCGCCCGCAGCCACGGTCTCAATCGCGAGGGATGGGGAATAGATTGGGATTTTATCAATTTCCGAAACAAAACTGTAATCATAGCTCCCTGCAAACCGTGCTACATCGGTGCTCGTGCCGCCCATGTCGAACGACAGTATTTTACTGAAACCCAGCATTTTGGCAATGCCCGCGCTGCCCACTACACCACCTGCCGGACCACTAAGCAGGCTGTCCTTCGGCCTGAACATGGATGCGTCAACCAAGCCGCCGGCGCTCGTCATCACCTTCAGGCTGCCTGCCCCCACCGCCGACAGTACACCGCTCAGGTAGTCTTCAATGATTTTCGCCAGATAGGCATTCACGACCGACGTCTGCGCCCGGGCAAGGATGCCTATCTCACCGGCCAGTTCGGACGACACGGACAGATACCCGTATCCATGACTTTTCAATGATTTTTTGACCATCTGCTCATGACGGGGGTTGCGATAACTGTTCATCAATGCTACCGCCACTGCGCTGTCGCCTGTTGCCCTGATGAGGCCTTCCACGCCCTCCAGCGTTTTTTCATCCAACATTTTCACCGTTTTCCCATGGGCATCGATGCGCTCATCAACTTCGAAAACGGCGCTGTACAATGGCTTGTTTTTCTGCACATTCAGGGCAAACAGATCGGGCCGTTGCTGCGTGCCGATCTCCAGAAGGTCTTTCATGCCTTTGGTCAGCAGCAGCGCCACCCTGCTCCCTTTCCGCTCGAGCAGCGCGTTGGTGCCCTTCGTCGAGCCAAGCCGCATCTCTATCGGCGGCAACGGTTTGTCGAGCGGCGTGCGGGTGGCCATACGCGCAGCCAGTACAGGCGCTTCCTCATGGGCATACATCTCAAATGTAGTAGCTCTGGAGATTGCGGGCATACGCTCCAGCGTTATCAGGCCCTCATGAAGTTTTGTCGATTTTATGCGATATTCCTCATCCTGACCGTCAATGCGGAACGTATAATTCATGAAAATGTCATGCTTTACGGGCCAGGCAACATCGACCCGCAGCCGGGCGCCATCCACACCCCTTATTCTGCCCCGCAGCCGGGCGCTGCTCAGCAACTTGATGCGCTGCATGTTGTCCGCAGGGTCAATGGCGATGCAATCGGTGAAAGTGCCGCCCGTGTCAATCCATATTTTCCAGGTTTTATTCATTTCTTTCCGTTTCCAAAAAAAGTACCCTTTCAAATGATATCCAAAACCAGCCGTTTTCGTTCATAAAAATAAAAGCCAAACAAAATACACAGAGGAATATTTCAGGGGGAATGACCTTTTGACTAATTTTGCGCCTTAATTCAGGTTTTTCATGAATTTATCAAGAATTTTTTAACAAAAAATATGAACATGGGTGATATAAAGCAAAAACTGAAAATTGAGAAAGCATGTGAAGCTGCTTTTGAAAAATTCAAGAAAATTGGCGACGAAAAATATTCGGAGGTACAATCAAAGCTTGAATATGTGCTCGGGAGCTATCGCTACGATGGCAATCCCGTCGGCCTCTATGAAATGGGGGAAATGGCGCTGAATACGCTGCAAAAGATCAAAAAGGCAAAGCCTCGGGCCGTGTCGAAAAAACTGATCGACGACTTGCAAAAGGCATTGAAAGAAAAGTAAAAACTAATCCCGCTCAGGCGGGATTTTTTTTTGCCCTGAGCAAAGCCGAAGCACGTAAGCTATTCCTTCCGGAAGATTGGCCCCCTGCTAATTATATTTCACATACCCTTCCCACTTCTCCAGCGCCTCCTTAAAATCCGCGGGCAACTCCGAATCAAAAAACAGCTCTTTTTTCATGACGGGGTGCACAAAACCCAGTGACTTGGCGTGCAGCGCCTGCCGCGGCATGATCTTCATGCAGTTCACCACAAAACTCTTGTATTTCGAGAATTGAGTGCCTTTCAGGATTTTATCCCCGCCATACATGGCATCGCCAAACAGTGGATGGCCGAGGTATTTCATGTGCGCGCGTATCTGGTGCGTGCGCCCCGTCTCCAGGTTGCACTTCACCAGCGACACATAGCGCAGCGATTTGATGACTTCATAATGCGTCACGGCGTGGCGCCCACCATCCCTTTCGGGAAAAGCAATGGTGATGCGTCGGTCCTTCGGGCTTCGCCCCACGGGCACATCAATGGTTCCCTTCGGTTCTTTCGGCTCACCCCACACCAGCGCCACATAGGTGCGCTCGATGGTATGGTCGAAAAACTGCTTTGCCAAGCCTGTCATGGCTTCTTCCGTCTTGGCGATCACGAGCAGGCCCGATGTATCTTTGTCGATGCGGTGCACAAGGCCGGGCCTGCCTTTGTTATCCTTCATCTCGGGCAGATGCTCAAAATGATATGCCAGCGCATTCACGAGCGTGCCGGTCCAGTTCTGATAGGCAGGATGCACCACCATGCCTGCGGGCTTATTGACCACCAGCAGATAATCATCTTCATAAACGATATCAAGGGGAATATCTTCGGGGACCACCTCATCGTCGCGCGGCGGCTCCGGCAATGAGATGACGATCTCGTCACGTGGACGAACCTTGTAGTTGGGCTTCACCTGTTGGTCGTTCACCTGCACAAAACCAAGTTTAATAGCGCCCTGCAGCTTGCTCCTCGAGACATTCTGGAGCCTGTCAAATAAGAACTTGTCGATCCTCACAGGCTGCTGCCCCGGATCAACACTGATGCGGTGATGCTCAAACAGTTCGTCGCTTTCCCGATCAAAATTCTCCTTGTCGTACATGAGGGGAGTAAAATTATGGAAAATTCATGAAATAGTATTCCGGGGGCTTTTTTATATTGCCCCGATGTTTGAAGAAGCCATTCATACGCCCATCCTGCGCATTTATGATGAAAATGCCGAAAAGCACGGCATCGAATTGTACATCAAGCGCGAGGATCTGACGCATCCGCACATATCAGGCAATAAATACAGAAAGCTTAAATACAACTTTATCAAAGCACGCGAACAAAGCCATGATACGCTGCTCACTCTTGGCGGCGCCTTTTCCAATCATATCCATGCTGTCGCTTACGCAGGTCATGAATTCGGCTTCAAAACCATCGGCATCATCCGCGGTGAGCGTGCGGAGCCCCTGAACCCTACCCTGCAGGATGCGCTGAATTGGGGTATGAAAATTCACCATATTTCAAGGACTGAATACCGCAGGAAAAAGGAGGAGGCTTTTTTGGAGGCCCTTAAACAAAAATTCGGCGAGTTTTATCTCGTGCCGGAGGGCGGATCCAATGCCCTCGCCGTGAAAGGCTGTACAGAGATCATTGGTGATGAAGAGAAATCTTTCGATCACCTCTGCTGCGCCTGCGGCACCGGAGGCACCATCGCAGGCATCATCGTGGCCATGGAGGGCCATCAGAGGGTCTGGGGGTTTCCCGCCATGAAAAACGGGTCATTTCTCATAGAGGACATCAGCAAACTGATAAAGGAGTATAACGGTAAACAATACGACAACTGGCAACTTGTAACACATTATCATTTCGGAGGTTTTGCCAAATTCAGGCCTGAACTTGTCACCTTCATCAATGATTTCAAAAGAAGGCACGGCATCCATCTCGAGCCGGTTTACACCGGCAAACTACTATACGGCATCACTGACATGGTAAAAAGAGGGATTTTCCGAAAAGGCGAAAAAATCCTTGCTATTCATACCGGAGGCCTTCAGGGCATCCGGGGTTTCAATATGCGTTTTGGGAATATTTTGAAATAGTGTTTCACTTTAGTCGATCAATTGAAACATGATCGGTAATATCATCCTCACCCTTACCGGTCTGCCGCGTTGCTTGCCCGGATTCCATTTCGGTGCATTGGAAAGAACCCTCACCGCCTCTTCATCACAACCTCCCCCTATTCCTTTCACAACCTTAATATCCGTGAGCGAACCATCCTTCTCAACAACAAACTGAACAAAGACACGCCCTTCCAGTCCCATTCTCCTCGCCATAGCCGGATATTTCAGGTTTTGGCTCACATAATCATAAAATGCTTTCAACCCGCCAACAGGTGTCGGTCTTTCCTCTACGATAGTAAATATTTCATCCGCTTTTTCCTCCGGCATCGCTTCTTCCGCCTGGTCAAAAACTACCTGCTCTATTTTAGTGTCCTCAGTCATCTCAATGTCAAGGTTTATCTCAATGTCTTCAATTATTTCTTCATCACTCACCTCAACAATTTTCGGCGCTTGAATTTTTTGCGGAGGTTTTACCTCCTGCTTGGTTTGAGGAACTTCGATCAGATCATCGAAATTGGTGGTTTTTACCTCCAGGTTTACTGTGGAACCGTTCACAGGAACTCTCCATTCAAACATTCCGATTACAAATAGGAAACTAAGGCAAAGGCTAATGCTGGAAACAAGTAATGTTGTGGCCTTATTTTTTTGTTCACGTTGATCTTTTATGCGGATGAGATCTTCGAAAAATGCAGCCATTTTTACCCGGGTGGTTTTATCGAGTAAATGATGGCCGGAAGGGTGTTCGACTAATAATTCCTCTACCTTATCTTTTTCAGATATTCCCTTCTTCTGAAGCCTTTTTTTATCTATCGTTTTCATGATACCGAGATTTAAAAGTTTAAAAAACTTATTTAACGGTCAATTGGTTCATGGATTTGTCATCAAACCAATCGCTCCATCCCGGCTCACGGTTAAAACTATGCCCTTCTACTTTAATTAACGAATATTTTTCGGGGCGAGTTTAGTATCCAGACATGTAGTAAAAGTGAGAACTCGGCTCTCTTCAATTGAACTCCATTATAATTCCTCCTATCCCAGTTTAATAGTACTGTCAACACCTATAATAGATCAGGTGTATCCGATAAAGTGGCAAAAGCAAGGCTCTATATTTTCTGCCCTCTTATTAATACTTCATAATAATTAATGGCTATCCGCTATATCGAACAATTGTAAAAAATCCGATTATGAAAAATTAATTATGCCCTCTGGTATAA
>WGED01000179.1 GCA_015492915.1 Cyclobacteriaceae bacterium | reverse complement strand
TTATTTACTATTACACAAAGGGGATGGTTTGAACATTATCATTTGGGATATCTTTAATTTTTTGAGAACTTCCCCGGTAATTAATACAGGCAATCGAATCTATTATGAATAAGATCTTGTTCGCTTTTCTGAGCGTCATGCGTTTTTTCCGTAAGGCCCTGCTGAAAATTTCTGGAAAGACGGAAGACGATATCCATGGGCAACGGGTAGTCAGCGGCAAAGCCTGGGAGGAATTTTGCGACCGCTTGAAACTTGCCGGCACCGTGCTGAAATATCCTGGCGCGCCACAGGATCCGTTCAACCAGACGGAAGGATTGCGCTACCTCAGTCGCCTGACACGCGCCGGTCTGGAAGCGTTTGTGGAATATGCCGATCCGTCGTTTCCCGTTCTCAGAAGGATGGTCCATGAAACCGTAAAAATGGGCGCCGACAACCCCGACAACTACTATTTCAACGCGCAAATAAGCGGGGAATATGAGTATAAAATTACCGGTAAACGCAATACGGTGCACTATATCGGGTTCTTTACCCAAAACGGGAATTACGGCACAACCGGCGGGCTGGCACCCTGCGGGAGCCTCGAAGGAAGCGATCTGGTACTGGAGCCGGACGGAAATTTTGAAATCATATTAAGCAAGGAAAAAAGAGGCAAAAACTGGCTTAAAATAGAAGACGAAACAGGGCTGGTGATTGTCAGGCAAACTTTTCTGAACCGTTTTGAGGAAACACCTGCAGAACTTGAGATCGTTAATCTGAACGGACAGAAAGCACCCGCTAGCCTCACTCCCAAAATGATCGATGAAGGGCTGAAGACCGCCGCACTGTTCATCGCGGGCGCACCCCTGCTCTTTACCCGTTGGGCGAAAGGATTTCAGAAACATCCCAATCAACTGCCTATGTTCGACCCTGAGACATCCAACGCGGCAGGCGGGGATAAAAATATCATTTATTATCACAGCTACTGGAAACTCAAAGAAAACGAGGCTCTGGTCATCAGGGTAACGCCTCCCGAATGTGACAGTTGGAATTTTCAGCTTAATAACTACTGGATGGAATCGCTGGACTACCGCTATTTCAACATTTGCGTGAGCAAGGGAACCGCGAAATATGAACCGGACGGAAGCGTGATGATGGTTGTCGCACACAGGGATCCGGGGGTGGGCAACTGGATAGACACATGTGATCACTTTGAAGGGACGATGTGCTGGAGATGGTACCGCCTCGGGAAAGATGCCAAGCCCGTACAACCCGATTGTGAAGTAATGGACTTATCTGAAATCAGTAAAATTTGAAACCCGGAACCAAAATACTTGCACAGGATTATAACAAACACCCGTGGTGGCTCCATGCCATCAACAACGTTTGGAAATTCACCTATCCGTTGGGAACGAAGATAAAGCTGGACAAAGATGATCTGATACGGGCAGCGAGAAAAGCTACGGGACTGCATGATCTAGGGAAATATTTTTGGGACGAACCTCTGGATGTCATGCTTGATTCCCTGAACAGGGAGGCAAATCTTCATGCCACAGGTCGGTTCATCACGAGGCAAAGGCTGGTGAACCTGTTGGCCGTCAGGCTCAGGGCCGAAGACTTATTCAGGAAACATCCTGAAATCCTTGAACAGGAATTATATCCTGTCCAACTGGTCATCGGATTGCAGCGGACGGGGACAACGAAACTGCAACGACTACTGGCTGCCGACCCGGACACCCGGGCATTACTGAGCTGGGAAGCCCTGAACCCCGCACCCGTTAATGGTGACACATTTGATGGGAAAAAGCGCATCAAAATTGCACAAACCAGCGAAAAAGCCCTGAAAATCATATCCCCCGGATTTTTTGCCATCCATCCTGTCGAGCACCTTTCACCGGAAGAAGATGTGCTGTTGCTCGATGTTTCGTTCATGAGCCAAACGCCCGAAGCCATCACGCACGTTCCCTTCTACTCGGACTGGCTGGAAAAAACTGATCAATCCCTCGCCTATGAATACATGGTCAGATTGCTGAAATTATTACAATGGCAACGACCCGCAAAGCGCTGGGTGCTGAAAACCCCGCACCACCTTGAATTTCTCGATCTTGTAAATAAATACTTTGGCGAGGTTCAATATATCTGGACTCACCGCAACGTATATGAAAGCATCCCTTCCTTTCTGAGTATGGTAGCCTATTCCAGGGCGATGTTTTCCGATCGGGTTGAAGCGCGGCAAGTGGCGGATCACTGGGTGAGAAAGACCGGCCACATGCTTGACCGGGCAATGGCTTTTCGCAACAAGAACACTCACCACCTGAAATTTATTGATGTGAATTACAAGGACCTTATAAACGATCCGATACAAATTCTGCATCGCATTTACGCAGGAAGGAACGAAACGATCGATGAGCATTTGCTGAAAATGTTTATTTCGGCCAATGATCGCAACAGACAGGGCAAATACGGCCGGCATATTTATACTTTGGCGGATTTCGGGATTGATGAATCATTTATCGACCGACACACCGGAAAATACAGCGAATTTCAACGACAGCTATGAGCGATTCAAAGAATAGATACAACAATCCTTTCAGCGCCACAATTAAGGGGATCAGCGATCTTTTTAAAAAGAACGAGCGTATCGGAAAGCTGAGTGAAGATGAACGGCTTGACGGAAAAAGGGTATTGATCACGGGCTCGAGTTCAGGGCTGGGATTGGCAGCCGCCAAAGAGCTTGCCAGACTCGGCGCCGAAGTGATCATGGCCGCAAGAAGTGGAATACCCGGGACAGGCGAAGATGTAAAAGCCGCTTCCGGCAACCAAAACATATACATGCTTTTTGTGGATCTCTCTGATTTTGAAACGATCGGGAAGCTGATCACAAAAGTTAAAGAAACCTTCGGCAAGATCGACATTTTAATTTGCAATGCAGCAATTGTTTCGCGCAAAGCACGGCTGACGAAGTATGGCTTGGAAGAAATGTTTTCGGTGAATTTTCTGGCAAAATTTATTCTGGTGAACCTGGCATTGAAGGAGAAGCTCTTCAGGACGGATGATGGCGCCGTGCCGCGGATCATTTTTGTTTCATCAGAAAGTCATCGAAATCCCGAATCTTTCGAATGGGAGACATTCGGGGAATTTCGTGAGTATGGCATGGGCAAATCGGTGGAGAGATATGGTTATTACAAATTGCTGATGACGACCTTTGCGCGCGAGTTATCCCGGCGACTAAATCCCGGCGAACGAGTAAATTATTCTGTCTTTGCGCATTGTCCGGGCCCCGTGAATTCAAATATTGCCAGAGAAGCACCAAAAATTTTCAGGCCTATGGTGAAAGTCGTTTTCGGCATTTTCTTTCGCTCGCCGGAGACCGCCTGCGAACCGCTTGTTTTTCAAGCCGCCGCAAAGCAACAGGAGGGATTGAGATGGGATTACATGTTTCTGATGAGCCGGAAGCAAATCGATGACAAAGCCTCCGACCCTGAAAACGGCAGGATGCTTTGGGAGAAAACCGAAAGATTACTGACCGAAAATAGCATTTCGTTTTGACTGGTTACATGCTGCCCACCTGGCAAGGGCCATGATAAAATCATTATTTTCACGCCTTGCACTACCCCCACCCCTGGTGTTATGTCAAATGAAAATTAACGCAAATACTGTTTTTGAATTAAAACACCGGAATGCCGGGTGTAGAATGATGCTACACCCATATATCAAAATTCCGCAAACGATATAAGGA